>JAGXRB010000104.1 GCA_018336075.1 Bacteroidota bacterium | reverse complement strand
CGAAAATTGAGGCGGGTCAAATAAAAATCAGCATGACAGATGTGAATATCAACAACCTGTTAGATGAACTTTTGCTCACATTTTCGAACGAAAAAATTAAACGCAATAAGGAGCATGTCAAGCTTAGCTTAAAAAAAACAAATAAAGAAAAAGGATTTATCTTAAGAACTGATCCTTATCGTTTCAAACAGATTCTAACCAATCTTTTATCAAATGCCTTGAAATTTGTAGATGATGGATTTGTCGAGTTTGGGTATACTGGAATAGAACCTGGTTTTGTGCAGTTCTTTGTCAGAGATTCTGGAATAGGTATTCAAAGAGATAAGCTGCATCTTGTTTTTCAACGTTTTGGTCAAATTGACAATACAGCCAAACGAAATCATGAAGGTACAGGCCTGGGGCTGTCAATTACTAAACAGTTAGTTGAATTGCTTGGAGGAAAAATATGGTTTGATTCAGAGTTTTCAAAAGGAACGACTTTTTATTTCACTTTGCCGGTATCCAGAGATGCCCAGATTTTCAGAGGAGAATACAAGCCTTTCATCGATGCCTCTTTTAACTGGTCTGAAAAAGTGTTTTTGATTGTCGATGATGTTGAAGCCAATTTCTTGTTTTATAAAGCCATATTGAAACATACCGGCGCCCTGCTTTTATGGGCCAAAAACGGGATTGAAGCTGTAAAAATCTGCCGCAATAATAATTCAGTAAACCTTGTTTTAATGGATTTACAAATGCCTCAGCTCAGTGGATTTGATGCAACCAAACAAATAAAGGCTTTCAAACCTCAGCTTCCAATCATTGCTCAGACAGCTTTTGCTGATATTGAAGGTAGAGGTGCTGCTATTTCAGCCGGTTGCGATGACTATATTACAAAACCAGTCAATCAGGCTGAGTTGATTTCATTAATTCAGACCATGCTCAATACATAGATGTTTTAACAAAAAGCGGTCACTATGAGTAAAGCAGCAAGGGATGTACTTATAAAATACTGGGGTTACTCGTCTTTCAGACCCTTGCAGGAGGATATTGTAGATGCTGTTATTGCTGGTAACGATACCCTTGCGCTGTTGCCCACCGGCGGCGGAAAGTCGGTTTGCTTTCAAGTGCCGGCACTGGTAATGGATGGAATGTGTCTCGTTATTACTCCACTCATCGCCTTGATGAAAGATCAGGTTCAGAATCTTAAAAAGCTGGGCATTCCGGCAGCAGCTGTTTTTTCAGGATTGCATTACAATGAAATCGAAATTATTTACAATCAAAGTGTTTTCGGGCAGCTCAAATTTCTCTATATCTCCCCTGAACGTCTCGTTACAGATCGATTTATTGAGCTGCTGCGACGGATGAAAATTAACCTGATTGCAGTTGACGAATCGCATTGTATCTCTCAGTGGGGCTATGATTTCAGACCACCCTACCTTCAAATTGCCGACGCAAGACTTTATCTTCCTAAAGTACCTGTTCTTGCTCTTACAGCTACTGCAACGCCAAAAGTGGTTGAGGATATTCAGCAAAAACTTCATTTTAAAAAACCCAATGTTTTTCAAACAAGCTATGAACGTAAAAATTTAACATATAATGTTATACATCATGCCGACAAGTTTGGAATGCTTATCAGGGTGTTTCGAAACATGACTTCCGGAAGTGGCATTGTTTACGTAAGAAACCGAAAGCGCACAAGAGAAATGGCTGATTATCTGAGTTCCAGAGATATCTCTGCCACATATTATCATGCTGGTTTGGAGGCAAAACAGCGGGATGAACGACAGCGATCCTGGATGAAGGGGCACTTCAAAGTGATGGTTGCAACAAATGCTTTTGGCATGGGCATCGACAAACCTGACGTACGACTGGTGGTTCATATGGATTTGCCCGACAGTTTGGAAGCTTACTTTCAGGAAGCTGGCAGGGGAGGACGTGATGGTAAAGACTCACAAGCGTATTTGCTTGTTTCTGAACAGGATGTGAAGCAATTGAAATCAAATTTTGAATCTTCATACCCCGAACTGAAGCAGATCAGAGCCATTTATCAGGCTGTCGGTAATTATTTGCAAATTCCTGTTGGAGGTGGAAAAGACTTGAGTTTCAACTTTCAGCTGTCGGAATTTGCAAAAAACTATAACTTCCCGCTGCTTGATGTTTACAATACGTTGCAACTGCTTGAAAAAGAAGGTTTACTGATGATGTCAGAAGGACTTCGCACTTCTCCACGGCTTTTTGTTAAAGCTGGAAAGGAGGATTTATATCGTTTTCAGGTCGAACAACCAGCATTTGATGCTTTTATCAAAATGATTTTACGCAATTATCCGGGTGTTTTTACAGATTTTGTGAACATTAACGAAGATGAAATGGCCCGAAAAATGGGCATTGGTGCAGAGAAAGTCATTGAGATTCTTAACCAATTACAAAAACTATCTTTTTTGACTTACCTGCCACGTAAGGATCAGCCGCAGCTTTTGTTTCTGAGTGAGCGCAGAGACCCTTCTGATCTTCAATTGTCGCGCGAAAATTATGCAGATCGCAAGGTTACTGCAGCAAAAAGACTTCAGGCAGTCATCGATTTTGTACACAACGAAGATCAATGCCGCAGCCTGCAATTGTTGGCTTATTTTGGTGAAAAGTATGATCGCCGATGTGGAAAATGTGACGTTTGTATCAAGCGAAACAGGTTAAATTTGACGGATATTGAATATGGCAACATCAGCAAAAAGCTAAAAAGTTTGTTGAGCCAAAGGGCTTATCCGCTTTATGAAGCGATATCAGGAGTTCCGGAATACCCTGAGGAAAAGGTGCTTGAAGCCATTCGCTGGATGATTGACAATAGAATTCTGGTTAAAGATGAGCATGACCATCTGGCCATACGGCGTCAGTTAGATATTGAATAAGTGCAAAATATGTCAGTAATACCAGCCGCATTTTTTCTTCAAATGGATGTAGTTTCTTTGGCAAATCAACTTATTGGTTGCAGGCTTAATACAATTATTGATGGAAAATTTTGTTCAGGAACAGTGATTGAGACTGAAGCGTATGCTGGTGAAACTGATAAAGCATCGCATGCATTTGGAGGTCGTAAATCTGCCCGAACTTCAGTTATGTATAAAGAAGGTGGGATAGCATATGTTTATTTTTGCTACGGAATGCATTACCTTTTTAATGTGGTTACTGCCGTAGAAGGCGTTCCTCATGCAATTCTTATTCGTGCTTTATTGCCCGTTGAAGGCATTGAAACCATGCAAAACCGCCGGGGTTCAAAAGTGAAGTTTAGTCAGTTGACCAATGGCCCCGGCAAGCTCACAAAAGCGATGGGGATTGGGAAATCACACAATGGCTTAACATTGGAACGAGGGCATATTTGGTTTGAAGAAACTTCCGAAAAACTTAAAGGTGAAATAGTTGCCACTCCACGAATTGGTATAGATTATGCTGAAGAAGACGCACTCCTTCCTTATCGCTTTGTCTGGATGCCATCAAAAAGCCATAAAGAAAAATTGATTTAAAAAGGATTTTCAGTTAAACATTTGCTTGTTTAAATGTAACGAGTCGCTGGTTTACTTCGTCCCAAAGCCTGAGATTCAGTGATTTAAGGCTTTTTTTAAATGTCACAGGTTCTACCTGAACGAAAAGATCATTTTCAGTATGACATTTTTCGAGTTTGTAATTTGGAATCTTCGAACTCAAATGATGAATATGGTGGAATCCGATATTTCCTGAAAACCATTGCAGAATTTTCGGAAGCTTCAGATACGATGCACCGGTAATAGCAACAGTACTGTAATCCCATTCCTCGTCTCTGTACCAATGAACATCGGGAAACTGATGTTGCAGATAGAATAATAGAACGCCTGATGCTGAAGCAAAATAAATAACCGGAATCTGAATCAACAGATATGATTTGAAACCAATAAGTAAACTAATGCCCACAGCCACTGCAACAATTCCAAGATTGGTTACATATACGCTGATGCGCTCACGTCTGCTAAAATCTTTACGCGTAAAGCGATTTGTTATCAGAAAAATTAGAACTGCACCTAATCCAAACATAATGAATGGATTGCGATAAATCCGATAAAATAATTTACGGCCTTTCGGAAGCTTATTAAACTCCTCAACGGTCAATGTCCATACATCGCCAACGCCCCTTTTGTCAAGATTACCTGCTGTTCGGTGATGAATGAGGTGGGCGTGATGCCATCTGTAATAAGGTGTGAAAGTTAAAATGCCAAAGAAAATCCCAACTGTATCGTTCCACGCTTTTGACTTGAAAAATGCACCGTGACCACAATCATGAAAGATGATAAAAAGCCTGACGGTGAAACCGGCAGCCAGAATAGAAAGCGGAAGAACGTACCACCAGCTGAACTGAATGGCATAAACCATTAAAAACCATATTGCTACATAGGGTACAAAGGTGTTGAGCAACTGCCAGACACTGCTGGAAACTTTTGGAATTTTGTAGGGAGAAATGAGCTTCAGGCCCAGTTTATATTGGTTTGATGAAGGAGATTTCTGAGTCATCTTTTTTTAACAAAGATAAATTATTTCTATTAATCTACTTTCTTAGATTTGTAAATATCATAAAAGTTTAATTAATAATGTCTTAACTAGGTAAATTATTCATTTGAAAAGTGAAGATGGCCGGGTAAGGCTGCTTAAATGCGTTAACTTGTGTGCACAGTTGTTTTTATTTAGTTAAGGTCATTTCTGATTTTGCTTTAGGAAACTTTTTTTAAAGTACACTTGATCAGTTTTAAAGATAAGGAAACATTCTGTATAAATAATGTGTTATCCTCTGCTTTTTATTTGTCTTTTCCACAAGGAAGCTTATATTTGTAATGAAATTGTCAAGTAAATTTCAGTTGTCAATTTAAAAATGGTGAGTAAGTTTAAGCTATGAAAAATATAATGGAGCAACAACTAATCAAAAAGGTAAAGTATTTGCCATGGCTTCTTGCTTCTTTCATATTGATAATGTTAGTAATAAAGATTTCTGATTGGCGTGTTCAGGTTGTAACGAACAGGCTGCAGGAACAATATTTACTTGAGGCTTCTGATTTTGTAAATGCACTTGATGCAAAGTTCTACAATGAAGTACAGTTTGAAGATTCAGAAATGGACCAAAACTTATTGTCAAGGTATATACATCAGTTAAACAGTTACCTGATCAATAACCCTCAACTACAAATATTTGGAGTGAAAATTTCTGCTGAAGGACCTGTCGTTGCTATTACTTCTACCGTTGGTAATCCAGCCTACAAAATTAACCATCCTTTTATTGATCATGGTGATTTGCTTAGAGAAACTCTAAATCATTCAAAAACAAATATATCTGATCCTGTTTCTAAACCACATGGTGAAGTTATCAGTGTGCTCGTCCCGTTAACAAACCCTTACAGCGAAGAAATCGGTTTTGTTATTGGCATTGATTTTCCGGCAAAGGATTATATCTATCAGCTTAGAAAAGAAAAAATTAATTCACTTTATTATGCAATAGGTGTAATTATACTGCTTCTAATCACAATTTTCTTGGTAGTGATGCGCGACAGACAGACTTTAACAAGCCGGAGAAAATTAAGGCATATCGAAACAGTTGCTGTCATAATTATCGGAATGCCAATCATTTTTATAGCGATTTTTTTGAGCAATGAATTTGCTAAAAAAGAGAAGAACAGTGCATTTTTGAATATTTCCTCCCAACAAACATCCGCTTTAAGAGCTGATTTTTGGAAGATACGCTCAAGCCTTGAGGTATTTTCAAATTTCTATAGTAATAGTGAAGTTGTTGATTCTGTTGAATTTGTGTCATTTGCGTCACAACTTATGGATAATTCTCCTGTGCAATCATTTTTGTGGTTTGAAAGCAATGAGATGCTTTTGGCTAAAAATGATAATTCAAATAAACAGATCCTTTTAATCGATGGCAGAAGCTTTGATCTAAGATTTATTCACAACCCTTCAGACCTTATTCCAATTTCTGAAGTAATGAATAGAAGTAAAAAGGATATTGAAGAAATTGCTGCTGCCTCAGTGAAAAACGGAATGACAAATGCCACCGAAACAATAATCATTGATTCAGAAGGCAATACCACATCTTATGTAATTGTATTGATTGCTGCGTATTCAGACAAAAAGAACAATATTAATAATTCTGGAGAAAAAGCTCAGTCTGGATTTATAGCTGCTGTTTTTAAACCACAGCATTTATTCAATTTAGCTTTTAGCAAAAATAAATGGATCGGAGAACAAATCAACATAGGCCTTGTCGAAATGAATAAGAATTCTGACTGGCTTGCATCTTTCCCTGAAGATCACATGCATTACCATAAAGAAGAAAATATTTCTGAACACCTTAAGCATTATAACTTTCATAAAACACTTCCTTTATTTGCATTCGGGCGGGCATATGGCATTGCTACCCACACTACTGAGGATTTTGAAAGCGGGTTTAGCAACCTGAGAGGACTTTTGATCGGCATTTCAGGAATGATATTTACTTTGCTCCTTGCCTTTATGATAATGATTTGGCGAAACAGGTGGCACGTAATGGAAAAACTTATTGAACTGCGTACTGCTGAACTGATGAAAAGCATCAATGATTTAACTTGTTTAAAAGCAATTGGAGAAGAAATGAGTGAGATCCATACTTGTGAAAGTCTACTCTCTAATGTTAATATGCAACTTTCAGCTGCTTTTAGTAACAATGAAAACATCAACGTATATATTCGATACAAGGATGAAAATTATGGCTGGACATTTCCAGGCAGTAAAAGTAAAAATTCATTGATTGTACCTCTTTTGCTGCTGGGAAAGGAAGTAGGCACCATTGTAGCTGAAACGAAAAATAATCATGTAATAAGCCAGCCTGATAGACAATTAATTGAGCAGGTTGCTTTGATGGTAAGTCGCTGGATCGAACACAATGAGATTTCGGAAGCGCTGAAAGAAAGTGAAGAAAAGTTCCGTGGTCTTATCGAGAGTGCTTTTGATGCAATTTACATTTTGCAGGATAAACATTTCACTTATGTGAATAAAGCATTCGTTGATTTGATTGGCTATACAAAAGAAGAACTGACTGATCCAGGTTTCGATCTGGATGTGCTTTTAACAGAAAAAAGCCGCGAGCTCGTGAGGGTCAGAATGGAGGCAAGACAGAAAAATATTGAGATTGAACCGCGATACGAGTTTCAACAACTTACAAAGGCGGGAGAGATAAAAGACGTTGAAGTAAGCACAGTTTCTATCAAACTTGGTGGCCAAAGAAAAATAATGGGTATTTTGAGGGATATTACTGAACGGAAAAAGACTGAAAAGGCACTTGTCGAAAGTGAAGAGAGACTTCAGCAGCAAAACGAAGAACTGCAGGTTCTAAATGAAGAGCTTCTCGTTTCAAACAGTCAGATCAAAGATATGAATCAGGATCTGATTGCTGCCAGAGAAAAAGCCGAAGCAAGTGATAATCTTAAAACAGCTTTTCTGAATAATATTTCACACGAGGTGCGCACCCCGCTGAATGGAATTGTAGGTGCTACAATTTTGATGGCAGATCCGGAAAGCTCAGATGAAGAAAGAGCTGAAATGTCTTCTGTAGTTCAGCAAAGCTCTCAACGACTCATTCGGACTATAACACAATACATGGATATCTCGCTTCTGAATTCTGGAAATATGCCATTGATTTTAAGCAAGTTGAACCTTGTTTCGGTAATAGATACACTTTTGAATGAATTCAGACAGGTGTGTCAAAAAAATAAACTGAACTTCGAAGTACACTTGCCCGTTGATTCTCCTGAGATCATTGTCAATTCTGATAAAAGTCTGATTGAAAAAGTATTGTATCACCTGCTTGATAACGCTGTAAAATTTACCAAAGAGGGTAGTATTGTTTTCAAACTCAGCATGAAAAAAGACTTCATCAAAATTGAAATAAGTGACACTGGGATAGGAATTGATAAAGAGTTTCAAGTAAATATTTTTGATCATTTTACCCAGGAGGATTCAAGCAATTTGCGTCAGATTGATGGAAGTGGATTGGGATTGGCTATTTGCAAAAAAACATGCGATCTGTTGGGAGGGAGAATTTCATTCCAATCGGCCAAAGGTAAAGGCACGCAATTTTTTGTGGAGTTGCCCTATGATGCAGCTTTGCTTAAGGATAAATCCTTGGATATGTCAGAAAAGAAGGTGTCAAAAGTCATTAGTCCGTTTATATTAATTGCTGAGGATGAGGAATCTAACTTTATTGTACTTAGCTTGCTGCTGCAAAAAAAGCTCAATGCACGTATTTTAAGGGCAGTAACAGGCAGAGAAGCTGTTGATTTATGTTTTGCAAATCCTGATCTCCAACTCGTGTTGATGGATATAAAAATGCCTGTTATGGATGGGTTTGAAGCTACGCGTCTGATAAAGATTGATAGGCCAGATATGCCCGTTATTGCAATAACAGCTTATGGATTAAGCGGAGATGAATACAAGTCAATAAATGCCGGTTGTGATGATTATATCGCAAAACCAGTAAATACAAAAGATCTGATTGAAAAAGTTAAAACATATTTGCTGACATAAAGTTAAGCAATTCAAATCTTCCTCTTATCTTTACTTTTTAGAACAGAAAAGCAGTTTTTAAATGGGAACGCAAAGGAAAATTCTACAAGCAATGATACTGTTGATGCTTATTGCATTTGCAACAAGTATTGTGGCTATCAGCATTAATAGAAAGAGAGAAAGCTTGATTCTTGAATACAGCCAAAACGCACTTGAACATACCAGAAATGGGGTGGTTAAAGATCAGGAATCAAAGCTTTACCGCATTATTTATGACTATACCTATTGGGATGAATTTGTTGGTTTTATACAAAATCCTGATTCTGTATGGGCAGAGGAGAATATTAGTACGATTTTAAACTCTTTTGAACTCAATGGCTTGTGGATGTTTAATTTAAACCAAAATATAATATATTTTGATATTAGCAAATCGCTTGAAAACTATAGGTTTAACAAAGATATTTTGTCGAAACTGCATGAAAACAGATTTATCAAATATTACGAATTTATTGACGAAGAACTATTCCTGTTTTATGGTGCAACCATTCACCCGACTTCGGACTCTGAAAGATTGACAGACCCTCACGGCTACTTTTTTCTGGTAAAAAAATGGGATGATGAATTGATTGATAACATTCAAAAGATTTCTGATTGCGAATTAATCCATTTTCCTGAAAACAAGATTGATAATTTTCATAAAGATAAAGATGCAATTGTTTCCATGCAACCACTTCTAAACTGGAATAATGAGCAAACAGGATCATTGTTATTTGTTCGCACGCTGCCACTTATTGAGCTTAACAGACAGATATCCAATCAAATGCAGTTGCTTATTTCGTTAAGCGTGCTAGGTATTATTTTGGTAATTATTTTTCTTTTAACAAGGTTAGTAAGCAAACCTTTAAAATTGGTAAGTGAAATCATTCAAAATGAAGATGTTACCAAAATTGGTCAGTTGAAAAAAAGCAGCAGTGACTTTGAACGCATTGGACAGCTGATAGAAAAGTTTGTTGAACAAAAAAAAGAGCTTGAGCATACGATGCACCTTGCCCAGACAAGTGACAGATTAAAAACTGCCTTCTTAAACAATATCTCCCATGAGGTTCGTACGCCACTGAATGGCATTGTGGGGGCAACGATGCTCATTTCTGATCCTTCCTCAACTTTGTCTGAAAGACAGGAGTTGTCTGAGCTTATTCAAATCAGCACACAACGATTGTTAAGGACAATAACTGAATATGTGGATATTTCGCTGCTGAATTCAGATAGCATGCCATTGTACATCATTGATTTTAAACTCAGAGATTTGACAAAGCCCTTGTGCGACGAATTTACTAAATTATGTCATTTAAAAGGTATTGCTTTTGATTTTAACATTGATGGTCTTTCACAAGATACAATTTTAAAGACAGACAAAAATCTTTTGACAACAGCATTGAATCATTTGCTTGATAACGCGGTGAAATTTACTTCAGATGGATCAGTCTCATTGTCAGTGACTCAAAAGTATGAATCACTTGAATTTCATGTTACAGATACTGGTGTTGGTATTGAGGAAAAATTCCACAATCAGATTTTTGCTCATTTTCAGCAGGAAGACTCATCGAACCTGCGTCAACATGATGGCAGTGGATTAGGATTAGCAATTTCGAAAAAAATATGCAGTTTAATTGGCGCAGAAATCAGTTTTGAGTCGAAGAAAGGTGAAGGAACAAGTTTCAAAATTGCCTTGCCTCTTGAAGGTGGTGACGATATATAGTAGTAAAAAAACGAAATAGATATAAAAATGGAAGAAATACAAAAGCCTTTAATTTTAATCGCAGAAGACGAAGATTCGAATTACACTGTTTTAAAAATGCTTATTGAGAGGAAGCTTTATGCTGAAGTAATCAGAGCCCGGGATGGTCTTGAGGCAGTTGAACTCACAAGAACAAATGCAAACCTCAGTTTAGTGCTTATGGATATAAAGATGCCTGTGATGGATGGGTTTGAAGCAACAGGTATCATAAAAACAGAGCGAAAAGAATTGCCAATAATTGCCATAACAGCTTATGGGTTAAGCGGAGATGAGCACAAAGCATTGAGCGCAGGATGTGACGATTATGTTTCAAAACCTATTCAAACATCCATACTCTTTGAAAAAATAAAGTATTTTCTCAATATTGCTTAGTGTCTTGTTCTTATTGATTTCAATTGAACGCATTAAAAACAATTAGCGCAGGTTTAACTGTCAACCAAATTTTGTCTCCTTGATTTTATTACCGTCAGAATATCATTTGATAATTTTATCATTGAGTGTTTTGTTTTTAATACCTTTACCAACGCAATAACAACCAAAATGAAATTTCTGAACCATGAAAAACATCGTTTTCATTACGGTTCTGCTAACAATACTAACTTTGCAATGCAAATATATTGTAGTTGCAGACAGCATCAATCAGGATTTTTTTGAAAGAGTTATCAAGGTAAAAGGCGACTTCTTCTATCCACCCTATGAATTTATCAACGAATCAGGCGAACCAGACGGATTTAATGTTGAGTTGTTCAAATTGATTGCCAACGATCTTGGATTGAAATATGAACTTTCTTTAAACCCGTGGGTGCATGTGCGTAAGGAGTTGGAATTAGGTGAGATAGATATGGTATTGGGATTGATGGTTTCTGAAGAAAGAACTGAAAAAATCATTTTTGGCGTGCCACACAGCTTGATGACCCATGGACTTTTTACACATAAGTCGAGTGATATCAGAATTTTTGATGACATTAGAGGCAGAATGGTAGTTGTGCAAAATGGCGACCTGATGCATGATTTTTTGTTGAAAAACCATTATACTGACCAACTTGCAACAGTTACTACCCAGCTTGAGGCGCTTAAGCTTATTAACGAGGGATATTATGATGCTGCAATCATTGGCAATTTTCAAGGTTCGCATCTGATCAGAAAACTAAGATTGCACAATGTAGTTTTGCGTACATCCAATATTAAACCCAATCCTTATGCTATGGCAGTGAGCAAAGGCAATGAGCAGTTGCTCATGCTTCTGGATAAAGGATTGTTTAATCTGAAAGAAAGTGGCGAGTATGACAGGCTATATAATAAATGGTTTGGCGTTTATGAGCGAAGAGATATCCTGGAGAGAATTTTGCCTTATCTGCTTTCGGCAGTATTTCTGATTTTTCTGCTGCTGATATTTATTTTAATGTTACGTTTCCGGGTGTCAAAAGTGACTTCAAGTTTGAGCGAAAGTGAAGAGAAGTACAGGCTCCTTATTCAAAACATGACAGACTTGATTGTGAAATTTGATACGAGCGGGCGTTTCTTGTATGCAAGCCCTTCTTTTTGTAAATATTTCGGAAAAAGTGAAGAAGAATTATTGCATCACAAATTCATTTCATATGTACATGTGGATGACCAGGATTCGTTCAAGGATGAAATAAAAAAACTTTCTGACGAACCCCATCACATAGTATATGAACAAAGAATTCAAGTTCTGAACGAACTCCAATGGTTATCCTGGAGCTTCTCGGCTGTTCTGGATGAAAATAACATAGTCAAAGAAGTAATTGGGATTGGACAGGATATAACGGTCAGAAAAATTGCAGAAGAAGCATTGGTGAACAGTGAAAATCGGTTTCGACTTTTGCTTGAGAATGTTTCAAATATATCTGTTCAAGGTTATGGCCCGGATGGAATTGTACGTTATTGGAACGAAGCAAGCGAAAAATTATATGGCTTCAAGCGTGAAGAGACTGTTGGAAAAAGTCTGCTTGACCTCATTATACCGGAAGAAATAGAATCCGAAGTGAGTAAGATGATTGCCATGATGCTGGAAACCGGCAAAGGAATTCCTGCTGAAGAATTCAAGCTGAAACATAAAGATGGTTCATACGTCAATGTCCTTTCAAATCATACAGTTATTGATATCCCTGGAAAGGGCAGAGAGCTTTTTTGCATCGACTTGGATTTATCAGATTTGAAGCGCGCTGAACAGATTCAGTCAGTTTTATTCAATGTCACCAATGCCATAAGCATCAACAACAACCTGAAAGAGCTAATTGATACCATCCAGTCAGAATTGAGTTCTTTGATGGAATGTACCAATATTTTTATTGCTTTTTATAACGAAAAAACGGGTATGCTATCTATTCAGAGCGAAAGTGAAAGCGCTAAAAGTGTTCCGGTATGGCCTGTAGAAAAATCATTGACTGGAATAGTTGTCAAAGAAAAAAGAAGCCTGTTAATCAATAATGACGAGTTTAATAAATGGGTTCAGAAAGGAAAAGTTAAACTGATTGGTTTGCCTTTTGCTATTTGGTTAGGTGTGCCGCTGTTTGATGAAGACAATGTAATCGGAGCGATTGTAGTGCAAAGCTACGACAATCCAAAAGCTTATGACCAACACAGTGTTGAGATCATGGAATTTGTTTCAAAGCAGATATCTCAGGTAATCCAGCGTCAGAAAGCATTGATTGAACTTCTGGAAGCCAAAAACAGGGCCGAAGAAAGTGATAAGCTAAAAACATCTTTCCTTAATAACCTTTCACATGAAATCCGGACGCCCCTCAACGGCATTGTTGGTTTTTCGGATTTGATCTGTGACAGCAATTGTGACGTGGATGAACGAAAAACCTACAGTGATATCATCCTTGATAACAGCCGTGCGCTGACAGAGATTATTAACAATATTGTTATTATGGCAGCTATCGAAGCCAATCAGGAAATCCTGAATGAAAAAGCTGTTTCGCTGCAGGGCTTTTTCGATCCGCTTTTGGCTGAATTTAATGAAAAGGCAAATAGAAAGAATCTTCATTTCAGAATCGAAAATAATCTTAACTCATTTAAAGATACCGTTTTGTTGGATAAGAATAAGTTGCTTTTCATTCTAAGACATCTTCTGGATAATGCAGTTAAATTTACAAAAAGCGGTGGCGTCACTTTCAAATGTAATTTGAGCGATAATTATCTTGAGTTAACTGTAATTGATACTGGTATTGGCATCGAACGCGCACATCAAAGCATCATATTTGAAAGATTTACAAAAGTTGAAACTGATACCAAAGCTTTGTACCGTGGCAATGGCCTTGGATTGTCAATTGCCAAGGCATATGTTGAAATGATGGGAGGGAAGCTTAGTGTGGAATCATCTCCCGGCAAAGGCTCAATTTTTAGTTTCTCAGTAAGACTTAATAAGATCGAAAATGAAATCCCAGTTTCAGTTATGAAAGTTTCAAATCTGTCAAAGAAGAAAATTTGTCTTTTAATTGTTGAAGATGAAGACAGCAATATGCAGTTCCTTAAATCCATCGCCCGCACTCAGTCTTATGAAATCATAACCGCTGAAGATGGTGGTAAAGCAGTGGAACTTTTTAAGGAAAATGAAAACATAGATTTGGTTTTGATGGATATACAGCTGCCGGTACTCAACGGTTTTGAAGCAACAAAGCAAATAAAATTGCTGAGAGCAGAGGTGCCTGTTATAGCCGTTACTGCTTATGCCCTGGTTGGCGACAGGGAAAAGGCCATTGAGGCTGGTTGTGATGATTACCTCGCGAAGCCTTTTTTGAAATCCGATCTTATAGGATTGATAGAAAAGTATTTGTCAAAAAGAATCTAAGTTGGTTTATTTTCAGCTTCCCCAGGTTTCTCTGTCAAGACTTCGGTATTGAATTGCTTCTGCCAGGTGTTCTGTCTTGATTTTCTCGCTTTCTTCAAGGTCGGCAATGGTGCGTGAAACTTTCAAAATCCTGTCATAGGCTCTCGCTGAAAGGCTGAGTCTTTCCATCGCATTTTTAAGCAGACTTCTTCCAACATCATCAATGTCACAATATTTTTGCAGCATCTTGCTCGACATCTGTGCATTAGAGTGTACGTTTGGACTGTCTTTGAACCGCATTTCCTGAACTTTTCTTGCTTTGATAACACGTTGCCTGATTTGCTGACTTAGTTCGCCACTGCTTCTTTCTGCCAGATCTTTGAAAGGCACAGGCACTACCTCAACATGCAGATCAATGCGATCCATGAGTGGCCCTGATATTTTATTAAGATATTTCTGAACGATTCCCGGACTGCAGACGCATTCCTGATCCGGGTGGTTATAATAGCCGCATGGGCAGGGGTTCATGGCTGCAACAAGCATAAAACTTGCAGGAAAATCAACTGACATCCTTGCCCTGGAAATTGTAACGACCCTGTCCTCCATTGGTTGACGCATAACTTCAAGCACAGAACGCTTAAATTCAGGCAGTTCATCCAAAAACAGTACACCGTGATGTGCAAGTGAGATTTCTCCGGGCTGCGGAAATGTGCCACCACCAACAAGGCCTGCATCAGAAATCGTGTGGTGCGGACTGCGAAAAGGGCGCACAGAAACAAGTGCAGTATTTCTGTTCAACATGCCGG
>JAGXRB010000103.1 GCA_018336075.1 Bacteroidota bacterium | reverse complement strand
CCTTCTTTTTGTTCGCTATCCAATTCATTTACTGCACCTTCGAGAAATGCATCAAATGCTGCCGGGGTAGCTAAAGTACCTTCAAACTCTGCAATGGCAATAGCAAAATTGTCGAATGTTACAGGATTTTCCTGTTCAGGGAAAGCTTCCTTAAACATCTTGGAATACTCTTCACTTGCTTTCAGAATTGCTTCAACGTCAGTCGCACTCTGAAGTCCCATCTCAATTGGATTCAATACCGGACCTTTGGCCTGGTCAGCCAGATCAGGTGAACGTCCATCCCAGAATTGTGCAACATGGAAGTAGGCATTAAATGTTGTGGGGCTGTTGCGTGTTCCAACACTTCCATCATGTCCGGGAGAAGTGGGTAAATTATCTACTCCATAGGTGGCAATTGGATGGCAGGTATTGCAACTGATCTTGCCATTGGCCGAAAGAGACTCTTCATAATAGAGTTTTTTCCCAAGAATTGCTAAGGGCGTGTTTGGATCATTTGGTTCTGGCATTAAACTGAAATAACGATTGGCGGTTTCAAGCAATTGCATATCTGCTTCAGTCATTTGCTTCTGTTCAGTTTTCTGACTTTGATTTGTGCATCCGTAAAATAGAAACGAAAGCATTATGGCGAATAGGAATACATTTTTCATCGATAAATAGTTTTTTTGTTTTTGCAAATTTAAGGAATTTTTAACAATTCATATGTCGCTGTGGATGTGTATTTTTGCAAAAGACAGTATTAAATCCTGAAAACCCGGCTAAACTAAAATGCTATGAAAATTCTATCAACCTCCCAGATACGTGAAGCAGACGCTTTTACAATCCTTAATGAACCTATTAAGTCAATAGATCTGATGGAACGGGCAGCTACAGCTGTTTTTAGAAGAATTTTGCCAAAGTTATCTCCTGAGCAACCGATAAAGGTTTTTGCTGGAATGGGAAACAATGGTGGAGATGGCCTGGTACTTGCCCGACTGCTTTTGCAGCAAGGTTTTAAAGTTTATACATACATAGTTAAGCATTCCGATAAAGGAAGCAATGATTTTGAAATAAACCTGGAGTTATTAAAACACATTCCCAATGTGGAAATTTCAGAAATTGAGGCAACAAGTTTGTTGCCAGAATGTGGCCCTCATGATCTTTTGGTTGATGCAATATTTGGTTCTGGTTTGAATAAACCCATAACGGGTTTTCCGGCCAATTTGATTGAACACATCAATAAAAGTCTTTCAGTAGTGATTGCAATTGATATCCCATCAGGACTTTATGCCGATATGCCCGTTGATATAAAAAAAGATAACATTGTCAAAGCTGATCATACCTACACTTTTGAAGTGCCAAAACTTGCTTTTCTTTTTCCTGAGAATGAGTTTTTTGTCGGTAACTGGGAAATTGTTCCAATTGGCCTTCATCCGGATTTTATTAAAGATGTTCAATCAAAAAATCACTTGATTGACGAAGCACTTGTTCGGTCACTTTTGCATCCACGGGCAAAATTTGCGCACAAGGGAAACTTTGGTCATGCGCTGTTGATTGCCGGTTCTGCCGGTAAAAGCGGTGCTGCAATCCTGGCTGCAAAGGCTTGTCTGCGCAGCGGTGCGGGACTTTTACATGTGCATCTTCCTGAAAAGGCTCTTCTCCCTTTACAGTCTTCCATTCCTGAGGCTATGATAAGTACAGATGAATGTTCTTCACATTTCAGCAAATTGCCTGACCTTGCAGCATTCAATGCAATTGGAGTAGGGCCAGGTTTGGGAACACACGACGAATCTGCAAAAGCACTTAAGCTGCTAATTCAGAATGCTAAAGTTCCGCTTGTATTTGATGCCGATGCCCTTAATATTTTATCGGAGAATAAAACATGGCTGGCTTTTGTGCCACCTGGAAGTGTTTTCACGCCACATCCCATTGAATTTGAACGCCTTGCCGGAAAATGGTCTGATAGTTTTGAAAGACTTGAGATGCAAAGAAAAATGTCTCAACGTTTCAATATTTACATCGTGTTAAAAGGTGCTCACACAACAATCACCACCCCACTTGGTGAAGCATGGTTCAACAGCACCGGCAATCCGGGCATGGCAACAGCTGGCAGTGGCGATGTGCTCACCGGAATTATAACGGGCTTGCTGGCTCAGCGATATACACCATTCAGCGCTTCAATTCTGGGAGTTTTCATTCATGGACTGGCCGGTGATATTGCGGCAATTGAAAATAGCGAAGAAAGTATGATTGCGAGTGACATCAACCGGTCAATTGGAAAAGCTTATATGAAACTGAAAAGAAATATTGCAACATATTAATCGCATTCCTATTGGCTCGAACCGTCGAAAACTTTGACTTAATTTAAGAAAAATATAAACATCTGCTGGTAGTTTAATCTTTTTAAAATACCTTTGTCAATAAGCTATAAAGTAATCAAAAGTCTCAATGTGAGAGATTTAACAATATTATCTGCATGTTTTTAATTTTCGATACTGAAACTACAGGACTACCACGCGACAAGAATGCTCCCTTAACCGACTTCGATAACTGGCCCCGCGTGGTACAGCTTGCATGGCAACTTCACGATGCTGATGGCACTCTTCTGGCAGTAGAAAACTTCATTATAAGGCCAGATGGATATACTATTCCGTTTAATGCTGCCAGAATTCACGGTATAACAACTGAATTTGCCCAGCAAAATGGTATTCCACTTGTTGATGTCCTAACTCTTTTCAATCGCGACCTTGAGAAATGCTCCTATATTGTAGGACATAATCTCGATTTCGATCGAAGTATACTTGCTTCAGAATACTTGCGCATCAGTTTTCCTACTGCGCTTTTAGAGCGGCTTCAGCTGGATACATGCACCGAAATCACTGCAAATTTATGTCAGTTGCCCGGCGGACGTGGAGGAAAATTCAAACTACCTAATCTGGAAGAGCTTCACAGAAAGCTTTTTAGCGAAGGCTTCGGAGATGCACATAATGCCTCTGCAGACGTTGAGGCTACTGCCCGCATCTTTTTGGAACTCATCAGAACTGGCATTTTTGCACCTGATGGCAAAGGGTTGAATGATGATTTTTTCATTAATTTCAGAAAAGCCAATCCGAACTCAATAAAAGCAATCGGACTTGCAATAAAGTCAAACAAAAATGAAGTTGAAAGCGTTTCTGCTCCCGAAAAGGCCAAAGATGATATTGAGCCTGTTTCTTCTGACAGAAAGGCAAAAAGCAGTTTTGCTCATCTGCGCAATCACAGCACATTTACCATCTTATATTCCACTGTTGATGTGGGAGACTTGGTAAAAAGGGCTGTTGCCGAAAAAATGCCCGCCATAGGCTTGACTGACACAAGCAATCTTATGGGCGCATTTCAATTTTTGAACGAGGTAAGCAAACATAACGAGAAGGAAAAAAAAGCTTTCGCAAACGGCGAAAAGCAAACTGCCGACACAATAAAGGCATTGCTTGGGTGTGAAATCTATGTTTGTCGCGATCATAACGATAAAAGTATCAAAGACAATGGCAGCCTGATTCCTTTCTTTGCAAAAAACAAAAAAGGCTATCAGAATCTTTCAATGTTAAGTTCACTTTCTTTTACTGAAGGCTTCTATTATGTGCCAAGGGCAGACAAAGATTTGGTGACAAAATATAAAGACAACCTTATTGTTACAACTGGCGGATTGACGGGCGAAGTGCCAAACCTTTTGCTTAATGTGGGCGAGCAGCAGGCTGAGGATGCCTTGCTCTGGTGGAAAGAGTATTTTGGTGAAGATTTTTACATAGAGTTGAACAGGCACGGTCTGGAAGAAGAAGATCACCTCAATAAGTTTCTTCTTCAAATGGCCGAAAAGCATAAAATAAAATATTTTGCAGCCAATAACAATCATTATCTCGATAAGGAAGATTCTGAAGCCCATGATTTTTTAATTTGCATCAAGGAAAACGCCAAAAAACATGAACCCATCGGACGAGGTTATGGCCACAGGCCAGGCTTTCCGAATAGTGAATTCTATTTCAAATCATCAGCCGAAATGTCTGAGCTTTTTGCCGACCTTCCTGAAGCTATTGATACGATAAGCGAGATTATTGAAAAAGTAGACGATTTCAACCTCAAAAGAGATGTTTTGCTGCCCGAGTTTAAAATACCGGATGAGTTTCTCGATCCTTCAGATGTGGAAGATCACGGGCAAAGGGGTGAAAATAATTACCTCCGCTATCTTTCTTATGAAGGCGCAAAAAGGCGTTATGGTGAATTGACAGATGAGATAGTTTCGCGCCTCGATTTTGAACTTGCAACGGTAATACGTACCGGATATCCAGGTTATTTTCTCATCGTTCAGGATTTGATCGCCGAAGCCCGTAAAATGGGCGTCTGGGTTGGTCCCGGACGAGGTTCTGCTGCTGGTTCGCTTGTGGCTTACTGCATTGGTATCACCAACGTTGACCCACTCAAGTATGGTTTGCTGTTTGAGCGTTTCCTTAACCCGGAGCGTGTTTCCATGCCAGATATTGATATTGATTTCGATGATGAAGGTAGAATCAAGGTCATCGAATATGTAACAAAAAAATATGGACAGAACAAAGTTGCCCAGATTATCACTTATGGCACTTTAGGAACAAAATCTGCCATCCGTGATATTGGTCGTGTGCTTGATACCGATCTTTTAACAGTTAACAAATTGGCTGCTTCAACAAATAATGTGAAGCTTGGAGATTTTATGAGACTTTCGCCTGAAAAGCTGAAAGAAACATACAGGCCTGAGCAGATTGAAGCTGGTCAGAGTCTTAAAATTAAAGCTACAGAGTCTTCTACAGAAGGTCGGATTCTAAAAAACACCCTCGCAATTGAAGGGCTCGTTCGCAACACAGGTATTCATGCATGTGGGCTTGTGATCACACCAACTGATTTGCGCGAATTGGTTCCTGTGACTATCAGCAAAGAGTCAAACCTCTGGGCAACGCAGTTTGATAACTCTGTGGCTGAATCAGCCGGCTTGCTGAAAATCGATTTTCTTGGCCTAAAAACACTCTCGCTGATTCGCGATACCATCGAAATCATCAGACTTCGACGCAATATTCAGCTTGATCCGGATGCTATACCGCTTGAAGATCCAAAAACTTTTATGCTTTTTCAAAAAGGCGAAACTGTCGGCGTTTTCCAATATGAAAGTCCGGGAATGCAAAAGCACCTTCGTGACCTGAAACCAAGTGCCTTCACTGACCTTATTGCGATGAACGCCCTTTACAGGCCTGGCCCGATTGCATACATTCCTAACTATATCAAACGAAAGCATGGGCAGGAGGCAATTACATACGATCTGGATGCAATGCGCGAGTATCTCGAGGAAACCTACGGAATCACAGTATATCAGGAGCAGGTAATGCTCTTGTCACAAAAACTTGCTGGTTTTACAAAAGGTCAGGCCGATACTTTGCGTAAAGCAATGGGTAAAAAGAACCGAGATTTACTTGATGAATTATACTCAAAATTTGTTGCAGGTGGTATTGAAAACGGACATCCGGAAAAAGTGCTTGGAAAAATCTGGAATGACTGGGAAGCCTTTGCCAACTATGCTTTTAATAAATCGCATTCAACATGCTATGCCTATATTGCATTTCAAACAGCCTACCTGAAAGCTAATTTTTCGGCAGAGTTCATGGCTTCTGTGCTAAGTAACAATATTGGAGATATCAAGCAGGTAACTTTCTTCATGGAAGAATGCAGGCGAATGAAACTTAAAGTGCTCGGCCCGGATGTGAATGAGTCAGAATATAAGTTTACGGTAAATGATAAGGGTGAGATTCGTTTTGGCCTTGGTGCAATCAAAAACATGGGAGAGTCAGCAGCCAATACTATTCTGGAAGAGCGCAAAGAAAATGGATCGTACAAAACTGTTTTTGATTTTCTTACAAGAATCAATCTGCGCAGTGTAAACAGAAGAAACATTGAAGCCCTTGCTACTGCCGGCGCTTTCGATTCTTTTGAGAGCAACCACAGAGCGCAGTTTTTCTTTAAAGAAACCAATGACAGTCAAACTTTTCTTGAAAAAGCGATACGTTTTGCCACACAAGCCCAGGAAGCGAAAAGTTCATCGCAATTCAATCTTTTTGGTGAAGCTTTGGAAGTTGATATTGTTGAACCTACTTTCCCTGAATGCGAACGCTGGTCAAAAATGAAAGAACTTCAGATGGAACTTGATTCTATTGGATTCTATATCAGCGCACATCCAATGGATAACTACAAAGTGCCGATAAAGTTTTTCACAAACTGCAATATCCAACATATCAACAATTCGATTGAAGAACTCAAAGGCCACAAGCTGACTTTTGCCGGTCAGATAGTTTTTGCCGAGCATCTTACAACACAGCAGGGAAAACCTTGGGGCCGTTTTAAGGTTGAAGACCATAATTCGGCAATTGAGCTTTCCTGTTTCAACGAAACATATTTGAAAATTAAGCACCTCATTGATTCAGGAACCTTTGTAATGATCCATGCGCAAACACAGCAATCATTCCGCGATAAAGAAAAACAGGAATTGAAGATTATTGACATGCAGTTGCTGGATAGTGTTGTAGATCAATCGAGCAGACAGGTAATTCTTAAGATCAATGTGTCTGAAATGGAGGAAACAGATTTGCTGAATTTGTTAGCAATTATAAAAGAAAACAGCGAGGGCAGACATAATTATCAGGTGCAGCTCATTGACGCACAACTCAAGATGAAAGCGATGCTCCGCCCAAAAAACGGAAAACTAAATGCATCAAATCTATTGCCATTATTGGATGGGTTTTCATTTATTGAATATGAATTTAAGTAGTTTTTTTCATGTTAAGCCTTAAGACAAAAACAGTTTAATTATCTTTGCACATTGTTAAATTACTTATAAAACAATTAAATTATGGCTATCAATGTTACTGACGCTACTTTCGATGAAGTAGTAAGCAAATCTGAAGTTCCTGTTATTGTTGATTTTTGGGCAGTTTGGTGTGGTCCATGTCGTATGGTTGGTCCGATTGTAGAGGAAATTGGTGCTGAATATGAAGGGAAAGCAAAAGTTGTAAAACTCGATGTTGATAACAATCCACAAACCGCCACACAGTTTGGAATTCGCAACATCCCAACTATTTTATTCTTCAAAAACGGACAGGTTGTCGACAAACAAGTTGGTGCTGTTCCAAAGCAGGTTTTGGTTAACAAGCTGGAAGCAATTCTTTAAAGACATTCATGTTTTAATTACTCAAAACCTTGGCAAAATTTAATAGTTGTCAGGGTTTTGCATCTCAATACTATGCCATATTCAATTGAACAGGATAAATTAAGCCGTTTCGGCAGTTTGGAGTTTCTTGCCGGACAGGTTGTGGAAGGCTTTATTACAGGTCTGCACAAAAGCCCATTTCATGGTTTTTCAGTCGAATTTGCAGAGCATAGGTTATACAATAGCGGCGAATCTATTCAGCATATCGACTGGAAGTTGTATGGCCGTACAGAAAAAATGTTTGTCAAACGCTTTGAAGAGGAAACCAATCTGCGTTGTCAGATAGTAATCGATCACTCCTCTTCAATGTATTTTCCTTATCGCGATAAACCTTCAATTGATAATCCGGATAAATTGCTTTTTTCGGTTTATGCCGCAGCCAGTTTGATGAATTTGATGCGGCGGCAGCGCGATGCTGTTGGTCTGAGTCTTTTCGCTGAAAACCTTGACCTCCATACGTCAGCAAAATCGAGCAGAGTGCACCATCAGTATTTGCTGCAACAATTGGAAGCGAAAATTGATCCGGAGAAAGGAAAACAGGCCAGAAAGACAGCCGCAGCGGATGCTTTGCATAAAGTGGCTGATTTAACACATCAAAGATCGCTCGTTATTATTTTCAGCGACATGATGGATGACCCTTCCAGAGCGGATGAGATGTTTCCTGCATTGCAACATTTGCGCTATAACAAGCATGAAGTTGTCGTTTATCATGTTGTGGATAGAAAAATCGAAGAAGATCTTGATCTTGAAAACAGGCCTTACCGATTCGTTGATATGGAAACCAAAGAAACTATCCGCCTTAATCCGCTGCAAATCAGAGAGGCATACCGCGATGCTGTAGCAAAACGAAAAAGCGAACTTAAACTTCGCTGCGGACAGTATCGTATTGATTATGTCGAAGCCGATATCAACAAAGGCTATGATCAGATTTTGACACAACACCTCATCAAAAGAAACAGGCTGTTCTGATCTTGATTAAACGGCCTCGATCGTCTTACATTTCTCCTCACTTTTTTCAGGTTAAATTCATAAAAGAAGAACTTTTTTCTAATAAGATGGTTGCAAATTCTGTAGGTCATCCATAGTGCAATCAGTAATGTTTTTTGCCTTCCATGAGCAATTGCCGAAAGCCTTTTTCACGCTGATTCCACCAAAATGTAATTGATATAGAAAAATGTTTTTTCCTTTTATATGAATTATATTTTAAATAACTATAGATCAATTTGTTATAAATGAAAAAAACAAGACTAAAAGATATTTATTTTTTATAGTTTTGCAGGGTCGGAATCACAAAACTGTTATTGCCGAAAAAGTTTAAGTTTATCAAGTTATTTACGTTAATATTTTTTGTGCCTTATGAGAAAATGGCGTGTTGAGGATTCAGCTGAATTGTACAATATCAATGGTTGGGGAATCAATTATTTTTCTATCAATGAAAAGGGAAATGTCATCGTTACCCCAAGAAAAGACGGTGCGGCAGTTGATCTCAGAGAGCTTTTGGATGAATTGCTTTTGCGCGATGTATCGACACCCGTTTTGCTTCGTTTTCCTGATATTTTGGACAGTCGTATCGAACAAATGGATACCTGTTTTAAAATTGCCGCTGCTGAATACGAATTCAAAGGCAAGAATTTCATAGTTTATCCTATCAAGGTAAACCAGATGCGCCCTGTGGTTGAGGAGATCGTCAGCCACGGAAAAAAATTCAATATTGGTCTTGAAGCCGGCTCAAAGCCTGAGCTTCATGCAGTTATTGCAATCAATACCGACAATGACTCGCTCATAATTTGTAATGGTTACAAAGATGAAAGTTATATTGAACTGGCACTCTTAGCCCAGAAAATGGGTAGAACCATTTTTATTGTTGTAGAAAAACTAAATGAACTCAAACTGATAGCAAGAGTTGCAAAACGCTTAAAAGTTAAGCCCAATATTGGCATACGTGTAAAACTTGCAAGTTCAGGAAGCGGTAAGTGGGAAGATTCAGGTGGAGATGTAAGTAAGTTTGGGCTCACCTCCAGCGAATTGCTTGAAGCTCTGGATTTTCTGGAAAAAAACAATATGAAGGAGACACTTCGTCTTGTTCATTTTCATATCGGAAGTCAGGTAAATAAAATCAGACGAATCAAAATTGCGCTGCGGGAGGCTGCACAGTTTTATGTTCAGATATACAAAATGGGATTCCATCTTGATTTTGTTGACGTGGGTGGTGGTTTAGGGGTTGATTACGACGGAACCCGCTCTGCAAATAGCGGAAGCAGTGTCAATTACAGCATTCAGGAATATGTTAACGATGCCACTTTCGCAATGGTGGATGCAAGCGATAAAAATGAAATACCGCATCCTAATATAATCACTGAATCGGGTCGTTCATTAACAGCTCATCACTCTGTTTTGGTTTTTGAAGTGCTTGAATCTGCATCTTTGTCACTTTGGGATGACAATGAAGAAGTGAATGAAGACGATCATGAATTGCTTCATGAACTCTATAAATCCTGGGAAAGCCTCAACCAGTCGAAAATGCTTGAAACTTGGCACGATGCACAGCAGATCAGGGAAGAAGTACTCGATATGTTCAGCCTTGGATTATTGGATCTTACAACGCGTGCGAAAATTGAACGACTCTTTTGGTCAATCGCAAAAGAAATTCAGCAAATGGCTAACGAAATGAAAAGGCCACCAGAGGAATTAACCAACATGCCTAAACTATTATCTGACAAGTATTTCTGCAATTTTTCACTCTTTCAGTCATTACCCGATTCATGGGCTATAGATCAGATTTTTCCAATAATTCCGATTCATCGACTGGATGAAAAACCCGATCGACATGCCACAATACAGGATATCACCTGCGACTCTGATGGCAAAATTGACAATTTTATTTCGACCAGAAATTTTTCTCACCATTTGCCTGTACACAGCCTGAAGAGTAAAGAACCTTATTATATCGGTGTTTTTCTTACAGGAGCCTATCAGGAAATTCTTGGTGATCTGCATAATCTCTTTGGTGATACCAACGCTGTCCATGTTTCAGTAGATGAGAAGGGTTATGTGATTGATCAGGTTATTGACGGAGAAACGGTTGCTGAGGTGTTGGATTATGTTCAGTACAACCCCAAAAAACTTGTGAGGACTGTAGAAACCTGGGTGACTTCATCAATGAAAGCTGGGAAAATTACAGCCGAAGAGGGCAAAGAGTTTTTGTCAATTTATCGTTCAGGCCTCTATGGCTATACCTATCTCGAATAGAAATTTTTTTGATAATGCAAGGCAGGTGATTGGTTTCGGCGAATCCCTCATTGATCTTGTCATTGAAAATGGTCGGTTTAGTTTTGCACTCCCTGGCGGATCAATTCTAAATACGCTGGTTTCTCTGGCAAGATATGGTGCAAGTACGCAGTTGATAACCGACTTTACTAATGATGCTCCGGGAAGAATCATTTCGAAATTTCTTGAGGAGGAAAACATTGGTTCTGAATTTCTCGCAGTTTATAGTGAAGGTAAAACCGCATTGGCATTTGCGGAACTTGATCTGAACAGAAACGCAACTTATTCATTCTATAAGGATTACCCGAAAAAGCGTTTCGACAACATCAGACCTACATTTTCTTCGGAAAAGATTTTCATCTTTGGTTCTTTTTCGAGTTTACAGGAAAATCTCCAGCCCGTTTTGTCTGATTTGCTGGATAAAGCGAAATCAGCAGAATCGATCATCTTTTACGATCCAAATATTCGACAGCATAAGATTGATATCACTCAACCAGCATATAATTTTCTGTTAAGAAATTTTTCGGTGGCAGATGTTGTGCGTGGTTCAGATGAGGATTTTCAAGCTGTTTTTGGAACAAGCAATGCAGATGAAATTTTTACAAAAATTCAACCATCCTTATGTAAATTATTGATTGTTACTTCTTCTGACAAATATGTCGAACTAGTTTCTGGTCGTTTTTCTTACAGAATGCCTGTTCCTTCAATTAAAGTTGTCAGTACGATCGGTGCTGGTGATGCTTTTAATGCAGGTTTGCTGGCATCAATAATTGAACAAAAAATAACAATTGAAAATCTTGAGAACCTTTCTGAAGAGCAAACAATCATGATGCTGAAAATGGCAATTGATTTTGCTTCTGAGGTTTGTGCTTCAAATTCGAATTATATTAACAAAGATTTATCATCTTCTGCCACCTGATTCAGAGAAACTGTTTGTGCGTAATGGTTTTATATTTTGCCAGTCGATGTAATACAAAAGCTTTATGTTTAAGCTATTGGCTGCTGGTGAGTTGAGTGTTTGTTCAAGGTTGTTGAAATAGCCTGTAGTTAATGCTTCACCTTTGTTTTGACTGTAAACTGCGTTTTTCCAAACCAATAGCAGTTCACTTCCGGGTGCAAAATTCCATTTAAAAACCATATCAATATTGAATGTATTGATCGCAAAATCTTCGGAGCGGGAGTAATCTGACAAAGTAAATTTTCCTTCATTTGTGAGGTTAAAAAAGTCAAGATAGTTAACATTGAGCCAATAATGTCGTAGTCGAAAAGCAAGTGACAAATCGGGAGTAAAAATGTAATCGGCTGTTATTGAGCTAGTAATGTTTTCAACATTTCTTCTTCCAAACAGAATTACTCTATCATTGTTGAAATTGAGGGAATCCCTGACATATCCATAACTGTTGTTTTGATAGTCGAAACGGATTTCTGGAATAATGAGAAAGTTTTCCTGCACTTTCCATCTTGGTGTAAAACGAGCCCAATAAAAAACATAGCTTAGATCTGGTGCGTGGCTTATTCCAAAACGGTAATCTGCCATGATTTTTTTTCTGTAATCCGGAGAGCCCCAAAAACTAATGGTGTATTCTGCAGGCCATTGAACATATCGCTCTTTAACTCTTGGCTCATAGAAATCACGATACCCAAGCGGAGTAAAACTTATATTTCCTCCCAAAGTAAGATGATTTTTGAATGTGGCCCTGCCATCTCCACCTAGTTCAAGAATTGTAAAGGATCTTGGTTGATGGAGATAATAATGATTTGCGTAAAAACGTCCATACCAGCGCAATAGATTTCCTTTTGGCTCATATTCATTATAGCGGAAGTTCCATCCATTGGCAAGTTCATTGTTACGCAACTGAAATCCCATGTCATTGGGATTGTAAGTGTCAGAAACATAGTTGAACCATGTGTCAGCCTGGAAATTTCCACTCACTTTTCCGGTTTTTAAAAAGAAACGTTCGCCAAATACTGGATTTTTATTTTGTGAAAAATGCTGACTGACATTGAGCATCCCACTTATTTCGTAACGATTTTTTTTGTTTCGCAAGGCAAATTCTGTTCCGGTGACATTCGCAATATATTTGTCTTTTGGTTTGTAGACATTCGTATTATAGAATGTAACCTGAGAATTATTTGGAAGTGCTTGTTCAAAAACAAACATATTAAAGTTGGCAGCCGATTCAGTCAGAACGCGTTCTTCGTTGTCTGTGCTATCTTTAACTGTTGCAAAGGTATTTTCAGTTAAGGCATTAAACACACCAATACCAAGTCCTTTTGAGGTTTTTCCCGAAAGTTTTGCAGCATTAATCAGTTGAATATTTTCAGGATTGCTTAATATTTCATTTGCTTCATATTGTTGCCGGATTTTGGAGTAACCTTGGGGTGTGGCGCCAATTCTTCTGGAATAAAAAACATTTCCTTTGCTGAACAGCTCTGTTCCTTCTGTAAAAAAAGGTCTTTTCTCTTCGTAAAAAACTTCAAAAGGGGAGAGGGAGAAAATTTTATCGTCTGATTCTACCTGCCCAAAGTCGGGGATCAAAGTCAGGTCCAAAGTAAAACTTTCGGTGAGACCAACTTTCAAATCCATTCCTGCATTATATGCACCCGACCATTTGTTGTTGTCTGAATGATGTGAAACAGCTGCAGACAAATAAGGTGTTGCACTTAATCGCAATGGTGGTTCTATTCTTGATGGTATTGTTGTTTCACCCATTTGCCTTAGAGTGCCTTTTGATTTGGAATCTATAAAGTTCCAGGACGAATATTCTCGCTTTCTTTGAATACTTCTGAAAAAATTAATGCCCCACTTTTGTTGATCGCCTTTTGGGAAACGCAATGCCGAATAAGGGATCATCATTTCAACAGACCATCCATTTTCTAAAATCGATGTTGATGATTTCCAAACTGCGTTCCAGCTTACATCATCCTCATCCCAGTTATTCGTTTTCATGTCAATTTGGACTCCTTTTGCTGTTACAAAAAAACCAAAAGCATTTAACCCATCGTTGAAAGGGTCAATTTTTACACCAAAATAATCAGCTTGTCCTATTATATCGCGACTTCTGAGTTCTTGAGCAATACTATCAGGTGATGGATCGAGCATAAGTGCACCTATGTACAAGGCGTTGTCATCGTAAAGAACATAAACATGTGTATCAAAAGTTGCAGATTTTCCGTTAAAAGGCTCTGTTTGAATAAATTGATTTGCTTTTGAGGCGCTTTGCCATTCATTTTCATTTAGAACTCCATCTATAACAATGGTATTCAACGCCTTGGTTGCAATAGATTGTTTTTTGTCGTTTGCAATTAGAAATGAATGATTTGCCAGGAATAACAATGCAATAAAAAGAATCTTAGTCCTGATTTTAAAAATACACATAGATAAATCTGTCTTGTTTTGATTAGCAAAAGTTAAAAGTAGACAGTAAATAAATATTGCGTAATGCCGATTCAGTTATCGGTAATATTTACCAAAATAACGCAAAAAATCATCAGCTGCATCAGCAAAAGGACGTTGTTTCAAAAGCAGTTTTCAAAACAAAATAACTGGAAACTATATGCAGGAAGTAAAGGATGAATTAATAAGCTTGGTTAATAAAATCTCAGATTTTCTTTACAAACAGTTGACCTGTGTGATAAGACACAACTTCAATTTCATCGCCTTCATCCACATATCCACTTAGCGCAGTAGCATCAAAAATATCAGCTTCAATCATAACTTTTCCAGAGGGTCTTAAAATCGAGTGGGCGACACCTTTTTTCCCAATCATTGACGCATAGGCTTTAGTAGCTGAAGTGAAACCTTTACTTGTATCTTGAATTGTGTCAAGGGCAAGATGTCCGAATGCAGTGGTTGTAAGTAGTTTTCGTGTCAGGTAGAGGGAGCCTGCCATGGCAAGAAAGATGGAAATTATGACAGTAAAAAATGCTTTCGTAAGCGGAACTACATTAACGTTAAAAGGCGTTGGTCCAATACTTTCCACCATGGCAAATGTTAATCCGGTTACCATAAAAAGCAAACCCAGAACTCCGGTCACACCAAATCCTGGAACTGCAAAAATTTCGACCATCAGCAGCACTATACCGATCACAAAAATGATGATTTCCCAATGAGATGCGAGGCCTTCAAGATAAAGTGGTGCAAAATAAAGCGTTGCTGCTGCGATAGATGCTGCGAGTGGAAATCCTACACCGGGGCTTTGTAACTCAAAATAAAGTCCGCCAATAATTAACATGATCAAAATGCCACTTATCATTGGATTAATAAGGAAGTTGATGACTTTATCCATTGCGTTGAGTTCATGCTCAATAATTTCATATTCAGCATGTCCCGCTTTGGCCATAAGTTGTTCAATAGACTCGACTTTGCCTTCACAAAAATTATTCAATATAGCCTCTGATGTAGTGAAAGTTAAAACTTTACCAGAATCTGAAACACCGGCAACGTAAATTGAAGGGTCAACCATAGCCTGAGCAATTTCTGGATTTCGACCTTTGGCTTCAGCTGTACTGCGCATCATTGAGCGCATATACGACTGAAACTTGTCGGGCACTACTTCACCTGCCTGGTCAACAACCGTTGCAGCGCCGATACTTGCGCCAGGCACCATATAAATACTATCGCAGGCGATACTTATTAAAGCCCCCGCAGATGCAGCATTGTTATCAATAAACACGTATACAGGTATCTTTGAATTTAGAATTTTTGTGCGGATTGAGTCTGCAGCATCAACCATGCCGCCATAGGTATTCATATGAATAAGAATCAGGTCGGCCCCAACCTCTTCTGCTGCTTTAAAAGCTTTTTGGGTAGTTCGCCAAACAGGCGGAGCAATCTGCTCTTTAATTTCGAATTTGTAAACCTTTAGTTTTTGGTTGTCGATTATTGTGTCTTTGAGTGTTGGAATAATTTCGGATGTATCCGAAATCGAAATAGTGTCTCCATAAAGTAAGTTGGAGATTAGTAAAATGTTTAATATGAGTGTGCTGACAAAGAATAGATGCTTTTTCATAATCTTGGGTTAAGGATGTAAAAATACACATTCCATTTTAAAGATGGTTTGTTTTATACAAACATCTGATTATCTTTTTAGTTTGATGTTATTTTAAAGTTTATGGTAGCTTGAATCAGAAAGTTTTCTTGTATCACCCTTAAATTCACTAACTTTGCCAAGTTAAAAAAAAATAATTATTTGAACTTTACTGAATTTAATTTGGCTCCACCCGTAATGGAAGGTGTTGAAGCCATGGGTTACGAAAAACCCAGCCCGGTGCAAGAAGCAGCTATTCCGCTTATTATGAATGGGAATGACTTGATTGCCTGTGCTCAAACCGGTACCGGAAAAACAGCTGCATTTCTTCTGCCGCTCATGCACAAAATCCTCACTGAAAGAGATAATAACAAAGGCATTCAGGCATTGATTCTGGCGCCAACACGTGAACTTGCTATACAAATTGACCAACAACTTGAAGGTTTTGGCTATTTCACAAATATCAGTTCTATTGCTGTGTATGGTGGCGGCTCCGGATCACTTTTTGACCAGGAGAAGCGGGCCTTAC
>JAGXRB010000102.1 GCA_018336075.1 Bacteroidota bacterium | reverse complement strand
ATCCCTCCCCAGGGTGTTACCTGTTTGTCTGTGTAGATGTATGGTAAATTCTGCTTCACTCTTTTGGTGTTTTTTTTTCTGAAGCTAAAGTATTGCTTTTTAAAATATTATACAGCATTCTGATTAATCAATTGCATAATCTGGGATAAACTCATATCAGATTTTTTAGAATAAGAGATTTTACAAGCCATCTTTTTAATATTTCCCATTTTTTTATTTAACTGACAACTGCATTTTTTTTACATTTGCCAAAAACATAGTAAAAAAACTTACAGGTGCACCTTTTAGAGCACCAGATAACATAGATGAAAAAGGTTTTTAATTTGAAGGAGGCCGAAACATTTAAGCATTTTAGAATATCAAGAGGCAAGCGATTGTTTGATATAATCTTTGCAATAATTGCACTTTTGTTGTTTTCGCCAATAATGCTTATTATCAGCATCTTAATTAAGATAGAGTCTAAAGGACCAGTAATTTATGTTTCTCAAAGAATTGGAACCGGCTACGATAGATTCAAATTTTATAAGTTCAGATCGATGAGATTGGGTTCAGAGGATGAATTGTCAAAAATGTCGGAGTTGAATCTGTATTTGATTAATAAAAGTAATCAGATGCTAAATAGTGAGTTGAAATGTCCGGAATGTGAAAAGATTGGCACCGAATGTTCGCCTGTATTATACATAGAGGGAGTCGAAATCTGTGAAAACTGGTATTTTGAACTTAAGAGGCAAAAAGGTGCAAAAACTACATTTTTCAAAGCCAAGGACGATCCAAGGATTACCAAAGTGGGTTATTTTATCCGACGTTTTAATCTTGATGAGCTTCCTCAATTTATCAATGTACTTATGGGAGATATGTCAATCGTAGGTAACAGGCCATTGCCTTTGTATGAAGCTGAAAAACTTACAACCGATCAATGGTCATATCGCTTTATGGCACCTGCCGGAATCACAGGTTTATGGCAGATTAAAAGTAATCGCTTTCAGTCAGAGGAGGAAAGAATAACGCTTGATAATCAATATGCAATGATTTCGTCTCCTTCAAAGGATCTTGAGATTATTGCGAAAACAATACCTACTTTTTTCAGAAAGGGAAATTACTAGCCAAAAAAGATTGGCCCGGATTTCCATCAAAAGTTGTTTGTCATCAATTCCATAAAATTTCTTGCGCAAAAACCTAACTGAAAATAGTTGGATGTTTTGTTGCTTCTGAATTAATAAGATCCAAAAGTTTTGCGCAGTAGCCATTCAGCAGTGGCAAGAAGAATGACCAAACCTAAAAACCATGCCAGACCAGCAAGTGGCTCGAACTTTCTGGTTATTGATGAGGTTGAAGTCAGATTTTGATCAGTTTTCAATAAATTTGGCAGTTCCAGCATGTTTTCTTTTGTAACAAATTTGCCACCTGTCAACCTCGACAATCGAAATAGTAAATCATGATCAGCTAGCAAGGTTTGGCCCTCAATTGAAGACTCAATTACAACAAATGACCCTTCAAAACGAAGATTTTCTGACCCAAGCTGAGTCTCGGCAATATAATTATAGGCTCCTGCAGGCAATCGTCCGGCATTGAGCTGATAAGCGTTTTCGGTGCGTGAGAAAAGATAATCGTATGAAATTTCACTTTCAGTATTGGTTACAGTAAGTTTTACATCGGTATCGTTCACTAATTCGAGACTTGGATTGTAAAGTTCTGCTCTGAAGCGAATTTCTTCGTTCAATAAGAACTCAGCTTCTGCAAAAAGCCTCAAACGACGATTATCACGTTTTACAAGCAAATAGTTTGCTGTTTTTCCAAAGATATCATTGAAGGTCTCATGATTTCCATTTTGACTGAAATCAGCCAGACGCCAGCGCCAAATCCCGGTTCCCGAAATGAAACCAACCCTTCTGATACCTTCTTCAGCAAACCCGATCAAAGGATAATTGGTTTCAACACCCCTGATACGTTGATTTAAAAAACTCGTATTTGAAGAGGCTGAGGTAAATTCCAAAAGTGGAGACAAGAGTGCAGGAAAACGTCTAATACGTTCTTTTTGAAATGTTTCGGTAGTGAATGAAGTGAAGGACGCATTTGCTACAGGTAGCACATCTATCATGCTTTTTTGACCAATGTTTCTTAACTGTATGGCCTTCTGCATCTGATTCACACCATTAATTTCTGTTTGTCCGCCAATAATAAACAAAACAGCTAAATCTTCTTTTTTGGCTAAGAAGTCAATTAGGAAACTGTTGTTCATGCCTTCGGCCGGAAGTTCATGCAGTATTATGAGGCTGTATTGTTTTTCTTGAGGTTTCCATGTTTGAATAAACTCAGTTGTGATCTCATAATAATCAGCGAATACAGCCTTGAGGGCAGCTAAATCCGGATGAGGAGCCTTAGCAAGCAATAGAATCTGTTGTTTCTGGTTAAGGATTTCTATGTAAAATTCACGTTTGTTGTTTACAAGTACTATTTCATCACCCTGACCAAGAATTTCAACTGTCATTTTTTTCCTTCCACTTTCTGAGGCACTTACAATAAAGCTGTGACTTCCAGAAAAACGTGAACTTTGAACTGGGATGACTTTTTCACCGATGATAACGCCATCAGCTGAAAGTCTAATTATGGCCTGTTCTCCCATGGCCTCAACAGCTCTGAAATTAACTTCAACAGGAAAATCAGACTTGTTATAAATCAATCGGTTATAACGTATATCAGTAATGCTGAAATCAGGATGCACGATCGTGTCTCCTAATCCAACGGTGTATACTGGAAAAGGCAAGTTGCCTGCCTGAAGCTCTGGCTGAATTCCAGCATTAAAAATCCCATCAGATAAAATGATAAGCGCACCAACATTTCTTCGGAAATAGGATGTTGAGAGTTCGCGAAACAGTGATGAAAAATCAGTGCGCTGATCAGAAAAATCTACTTCTCCTTTTTTGGTAACAGACTGTCCGAAAGTGTATTGTTCAATTTGGAATTTGTCTCCTATCATGTTTTTGAGGCTGTCGAAACGCAACAGGTATTCATTGAAATAGTATGAGGAATCGCGGCCTAAAACAATTGAAGATGAATTGTCATGTGCTAAAAGTATGACAGGGTTTTCAACAACTTTCACGTTTTGCATAAAATATGGATTGAGCAGTAAGAATGCAATTAAACTTACAACAACAAATCTGATAACAAAAAGTAAAAGCTGCAGTTGTTTGCTGAAAGGCGTGCGCGCGTTTCGGTAATACAACAAAACAGCGTATGCAAGTCCGGTTATTAAAACCGGAACAAGCAACCATGCTGACATTTCAAATATTATATTCACAGGCTTATTTTGCTTTTTTAAAAAAGCGAAAAAGAGATAAAAATATTGCCCTGATGATATAAAGTTCAGGGCTTAAAACTACATACTCATTCCACCGCAAACGCTGATTACCTGTCCGGTAACATAAGCTGACAGTTCACTTGCAAGAAAAACTGCTACATCAGCAACATCGTCTGGTTTTCCGCTTCGGCGAAGTGGAATGTCGCCGATCCATTTGGCGCGTACATCTTCCGGTAATTTATGTGTCATTTCTGTTTCAATAAAACCCGGAGCTATGGCATTGCAACGGATGTTGCGACTTCCCAGTTCCTGAGCAATAGACTTAGTGAAACCGATCATGCCTGCCTTGGATGCAGAGTAATTTGACTGGCCGGCATTGCCGTTTACACCAACAACGGAACTCATATTGATAATTGAACCTCCTTTTTGTTTAATCATGCTCCTTTGAACGGCTTTTGTGAGGTTAAAAACCGATTTAAGATTTACTGCCATTACAAGATCCCAGTCTTGCTCGGTCATTCGCAGTAGGAGGTTGTCCCGTGTAATACCTGCATTGTTTATCAGAACATCAATTCTGCCAAAATCTGCAAGTACATCTTCGGCCAGTTTTTCACTTTCTTGCAATGAGCCTGCATTGGAAGCATATCCTTTCGCTTTTACACCAAGTGTCTGAATCTCTTTTTCGGTTGCTTCCATATGTTCGTCATATCTCAGATCAGAGAATGCTACAGAGGCTCCTTCTGCTGCAAAGCGCAAAGCAAGCGCTTTACCTATTCCGCGCGCACCACCAGTAATGAGTGCGACTTTTCCTTCTAGTAATTTCATTTTGAATGCGTTTTTTTGCCGGCCAAAGATACAAAAATTGAATGATGGAGTACTTTGTGCATTCAGCGGAAAAAATTGAGCTTTATGACGAAAAGAAAAATAATTGAAAATATATCAGAAACAGCGCAAGAATTTATTTTCTGATTCGTCAAAGAAGTGTTTTAAAAATTATAATCATGAAAAAAATCTTATTGACTATTGCTCTGGCAGGACTTTTTTTTGCAGGCAATTCTTATGCTCAGGAAACAACTGAGAAAACTTCGGCACCCAAAGTTCAACAAGGAAACTTTGTTGATGCTAACAATGACGGTGTTTGTGATAACTGGCAATCCCGTCCGGAAGGTGGCAGAAAGCTGAATTTTGTTGACAAAAACAATGATGGAGTTTGTGACAACCTGACTGAAAGAGGCGGCAGAGGACAAGGCTTTCGAAATGGCAACAAGGGTCGAAACCAACAGAATTGTGCTTCGGGAAAAGGTCAGCGGGCAAGACAACAAAACAGAAACGCTGTTGCTCCGGATACAAAATAAAGGATGCACAGCGCTAACACTTTTTGAAAACCGGAAAATGGGATTTCATCATTGCTTATCTTTGATGCGATTCCATTTTCTTTTTTTGAAAGCCTGAAATGAAGTAAAGAAACATGCAAGAAATTCCGCTAATTAAAGCACTTCAAAATGGTGATGAAACTGCATTTAAAGCACTTGTCATAATGTACAGGCCGATGGTTCATAGAGTTATATTTCGCATGCTTCAAAATGATAATGATACAGAAGATCTTGTTCAGGATGTATTTATCCAGATCTGGCAATCAATTTGTAACTTCAGAGGCGAGGCAGGTCTTAAAACCTGGATTTACAGATTGGCGGTCAACAAGGCTATCAGTCATTTAAGATGGAAGCGCATCCGGAGTTTCATGTCTGTTTCAGGCAATAGCAGCAAAATAAACTCAGAAGACCGAATCCATATAGATAAAAGTTCAGGATTTGAAAAACTAGCTCAAATGGATAGTAACAAGGCAATAATAATGGCAATGCAAAAATTGCCAGCCAATCAAAGTGCAGCTTTTATGCTTAGCAAAGCAGAGGGGCTTTCAAATTCTGAAATTGCTGTGGTTTTAAATACCACAATTGGAGCTGTTGAATCTTTGATCTTCAGGGCAAAAAAGCAGCTTAAAGAATCACTGGAAAATTACTATGATGAATCAATTTCATAAATGAAAACATGCCATGACAAAATGTAATAAGTATTTTAATGAGTTAATCTGGCCGCTTGTCACGGGTGACATTGATGCAGCTGAAAAAATTAAAGTTTTGGAACATGTAGAACATTGTCCTTCATGCATGACAAAATTTGAGAAAATGAGTAACGACTATTTGATCTGGCTAAACTCATCCTTGCCTTCAGAGAATGATGTATTTTTTGAAAAAATGAAGCAAAAGATGACGAAGCAGGAAGCTTTTTTATTTGTTGGAAGACCGGCTTCGGCCATTCTGGCGTTGGCTTCAGTAGTTGTTGGAATTGCGATGGGATTTCTATTTCTGTTAAATGCCGAAACAAGCGGTGCTGAGAATGTCTTTCAGGCCATTTCGAGTGATTACTCCCTCCAATTAGAGAAAGATCAATTATTTCCTGTTGACCTTTTTAATTACTAAAGCGTTAAAGATGAATAAAATGTATAATTTTAAAAAGCTGTTTATTGCCGCTGGCATCCTGTTTCTGATTAGTTTTTCGGCTTTGGTAACAGTACTGATTGGAACTTCGGGTTCTACTGTAACGCCAGTGGATTCATTCACTTATGGAAGAGGATTTTCATACATAAAAACACATTTGGGGTTCAGTGATGTACAGCAACAGCTTTACGACAGTCTCTTAAATGAATATCATAACAGAACTGTACAAATGAAATCATCCTTATCAGAAAGTCAGGTTTCCATGCTGGAAGAAATTGCAAAATCAAATCCTGATACTTTAATTTTGAAGCAAATATCAGAGGAAGCATGTGCAATTCAATCGCTGATCAGACAGCAAACTTTCCGACACCTGATTGAGGTCAGCCAAATTGCCACAGCAGAGCAGAAAGATGGATTGAAATTATTATATCAGGAAATGCTGACAGATTCAAAAGCAAGGCACGGACAACAGCAAGGAAAAGGTAAAAGGCCAGCACGAAATCGTCATGGCCGGAATTTTTAGAGAAGGATTAACCTTTACCGGCATTATTTAGCCTCTTTTATTCCATAATATGGTTCAATATGCACCCCAACATGCGTTTGCCGGCCATATTTTTTTCGCAAAGCATTTTCTACAGCAGTTGCAATTTCATGCGATTCTTCCACCGAAAGATCTTTATCAACTTTCACATGCACTTCAATTGCCATTGTACTTCCTATTTTTCTGGTCTTTAATCTGTGAAAACTTTCGACTCCTTTTTCCGATTTTATAATTTGGCTGATTTCTTTTCTGACACTTTCTGGCAAAGCAATTTCCAGCAATTCCTTTATGCTGGGCATGCCTAAATCCCATGCAACTTTTATAATAAAGACACTTACTATCATCCCTGCGAGTGGATCAAGGATGCGCCATGATTCACCCAAAAATATAGCGCCTCCGATACCTGCAGCGGTTCCTAATGATGAAAATGCATCAGAACGATGATGCCAGGCATTGGCAATAATTGCCTGACTTTGGATTTTAACGCCAACAACTTTGGTGTACCAAAACATTGTTTCTTTGGTTGCTATTGATAGCAAGGCTGCATAAAAAGCAATCATACCAGGCTTGGGCAGCGCACCTCCTCCCAAGGCATCAATAACATTCTGGAGCGCATCCCAGAAGATACCAATACCAACAATCATTAATGCAAAACTGATAATCATTGTTGCGAAAGTTTCATATTTGCCATGACCGTATTGATGGTTGCTGTCGCTCTCTTTGCCTGAAACAGCCATAAAAGCAATTACGATTAAATCTGTTACAATATCTGATAGGGAATGAACTCCATCAGCAAGCATGGCAGCACTTTTACCTATACTTCCTGCAGCCAGCTTTCCTGCTGTCAGCAGAATGTTTACCAGCATTCCGATTACAGTGATGCGTTTTGCCAGATGGGTTCTCGTTTTGTTTTCCATAGATCATATTTACAAATATCTTTTCAACGAAAATGATTTCTAAAACCAGGCTAAAAACATATTCTCAGAAATGATTTTCTATTTGTTAAACAGTAAGCAAATCGAAGCTCCATTATCAGGGTTGTTTTTTACAAAGATTTTACCGCCGTGAACATCCATGATGAGCTTGACTGCGGCCAATGACAAGCCGACACCTTCTTTCGTAATCATGTTGCCATTTGATATGAAATCATTGATTGTATCCAATACCTCAGAGTCAAACCCAAGTCCATTGTCGTTAACCTGTATGCAGATTTTTTCTGGTTCTGCTTCAAACACTTTAAGCTGAATTTTGCCTCCTGCAGGTAAATGATACACTGCATTTTCGATGAGAATGGAGATGCATTTCCTGATGAGGTCTGCATCAACATATAGCTGGATATTTTCATTATCGAAAGATTGTGTCAGGTCGATTTCCTTATCAATCATAATTTCCTGCATTTCTTCAATAACGATATCAATGATTACTTTTATCAGAACAGGATATATTTCGACCGTTTGATTTTTAGTTTGCAGGGACGTTATGAGCAGTGCCATTTCAGAAAAACGCGCCAGACGTCTTGATGTTTGTGTGAGCGAATCCAGGTACTCATTTTGTTCGGGTGTAAGATCAGTTTGAGATAAAAGTGTTGTTAATCCAATCATGCCGTTAAGCGGAGATCTTAGTTCATGGCTAATGATGGAAAGAAATTCGCTTTTGGCTTTTTCCAGATTTAAAAGCTGTCGGTTTGCCGCCTCCAGCTGAGCAGTGCGTTCCTTGACTTTTATTTCAAGACTTTGGTTCAGCTCATCAAGTTGTTTTTGTTTTGTAAACAGATCAAGATGTGTTTTCACCCGTGCAGTTAGTTCGGCGCTATTGAAAGGTTTTGTTAAATAATCATTGGCGCCTGCCATAAAACCTTTGATAATGCTTTCTGCATCAGTTTTTGCAGTTAGAAAAATAATCGGAACCATCATAGTGGACTTTTGAAGTCTGAGTTGCTCACAAACACTAAATCCATCCAAACCCGGCATCATGATATCAAGCAGAATCAAATCGAAATCATTTGTTTTGGTCAACTCAATTGCCTTTGCCCCTTCAGTTGCATAGGCAATATTCACATCTTCTTTCATTAAGATGTTTCCAACAATTTGAATATTTCTTGGATTATCGTCAACAATCAGTATTTTCTTTTTTATTAATTCCATTGTGGGGTGATTACAAATTTTTTGTTTTGTTTTTTTATAAAATACTCATAACAAACAATATAACTTATACTGAATTTTTTTTGGATACTTTTTGATTAAATCCATCGATTGTCTTTTGAGCTTTATTTCAACGGGTCTTGTTTTATCTTTTCGTTAAGGTCAACCCGGTTTTTTCAAACAGGTCAAATTCTTTTAAGTAATTTGAAATTCTTTCAATATCGAAAACAGTTACAGCATTTTTCAAGCGCAATCCCATATCCATAAGGGTTTTGTTTTCGTTCGTCTGACCAAAACTTAACAAGGCTTCAGCAAAGATCAATGCATCTTGAATTACCTGACTTTTTCTGGCCGTTTGATACTTTTGAAGCAATGACCGAAGCTCGCTGTTAACAGCAACTTTTTCAAACTTTTGTATATCTTCAGCAAAATCTGTTTTGATATGATCAGTATCTAAAACTTTTCCAAAAATGATTTTTTTGAATAACGTGATGTCATCAGGTGCTTTTATTTGAAAATCAAAATTTTCAAAAATGGAATTTTCCAATTCATGGTCATTTTGATAAAGCAAAATATATAAAGGGTGACCATTTTGATTTTTGCGAAACATATTTTCATGATGCTGACCGTTGTTTATAAACGACTTAACATCCCAAAACACAAATTTATAATTATGTCTGTCAGCAACTTCAGCTAATTCCATCTCCTCTATAATATCGCAGGTTTGACCCGATTCAATGATGATGTTGTCTACAAAAACTTTTATCAAAATGTCTTTGCTGATGAGACACATACTTGAAGGCGTAGTGTTGTTGGCAGATTGATATTCATGTAAACGTAAAGCAGTGCGGATGGGTATCGCTTTCACAGGATTGAAACTGAGATAAAATATTGTTCCAATTCCTAATCTGCTGGTTACATTGATATTACCATTCATTGTTTCAACAAGTCGTTTTGTAATGGTCAAACCCAGGCCTGTTCCCTTGTGACTATTTTCGCCATTATTTGCTTGAAAAAATGATGTAAAAATATTGTCAAGATCATTTTGATCAACGCCTCTGCCTGTATCTTCTACACGAATATTAAGCTCGTAAAGATCTTCAAATAAATGATTTACCGAAACAAATATGCTAATCGTTCCCTTACTTGTAAACTTGAGGGCATTTCCGACAAGATTAAACAAAATCTGACGTGTGCTTGCTTCATTCATGAGGATAATTTTTGGAAGTTCCTCATCAATAAACACTTCAAAAGCCAGCCCTTTTTCACTGATCTGAAGCATAAATACTTTTTTCACCTCTTCTATAACAGCCCTTAGATCCATTGGATGAGGTACAATATGCATTTTTCCTGATTCAATTTTGGATAAGTCAAGGATATCGTTGATTAGCACCAGCAAACTTCGACCACTTGAACGGATAGAATCAATGTAGGAAAGCTGTTGCGGGTCGGTGATGGTATCTGAAAGGATATCAGAAAAACCTATTACAGAATTCATTGGTGTGCGAATTTCGTGACTCATATTGGCCAGAAACTGACTTTTAAGCCGATTGCTTTGTTCCGCTTCACGCATTGCAATCAATAGCCTGTCTGCATTTTCGCTCAGCTTGTTTTTTGCATCTTCGATTTCGATATTCTTGCTTTTCAACAAACTGTTTGCTTGTGCTTTAAACCTTAAGATGAAGATCATCACAAAAAAAACGACTACAAAAAGCAGTAATCCAATTGTGATTACCCAACTGATAATGGTCTGTCGCTTAATTTGAAGATTTGCAATTTGCTTTTCATTTTCTAAGAGTGCAATCTTATTTTCAGTCCGTTCACGATTATAAGTTGCCTGCATCTGATAAATGGTTCTTTGTATATTTTCATTTAAAATACTGTCATTCAGTGCTGTGGCAAATTCCAGATTATAGATTGCATTTTCAATATTTCCAGCTGTTTTTTCGATATGATACATCAGTTTGTAGGCTTTCATCATATTCAGCCGATTGTGTGTTTTTTTAGATAATTCAATGCCATCCAAAACATGTTTTTTAGCTTTTTTCAAATCGCCCAACAAAACATAAATCTCAGCCACATTGATGTTATTAATCGCAAGGTAATAAAGCTCATCTATTGAGTTGTTTAGCTGCATGCTAAGAAGATAATAGTTTAAAGCTTTTTCATTCTCATCCCTGCGCCTGTATATATCACCAATATCATTGTAGCAAATAGCAACACCTCTTGCTGAAGCAATTTCACGATAGATTTCCATCGAAAGCATAAAGTACTCAAGCGCTTTTTCTGTTTCATTTAATTTGCTGTGAATGTGGCCTATATTATTCAAATTCAATGCAATGCCAAGAAGATTGTTGTTTTTTTGCTCAATTTGCAAACAATTCCGGAAATTTTCCATTGCTTCTTTGTAATTGCTGAGCTCCAGATAAATATTTCCAATACCGTTTAATGCGATAACATAATTCTGCAAATCGTGATTTTTATCAGCAATATCAATTGCACGCTGAAAGGCTGCAGTTGCTTTTTCATACTGATTCATCCTTTGATAAATCATCCCAAGGTTGTTTAATGCTTGTGTTGATCCTAAATCAAAATTCAATGAATCGGCATATTTTAGTTGCCGCTTGTGCCAAAAAAGCGCAGATTTGAAATTGTAAAGCTTCTGTTTTTGAACTCCTTTTAAGCCTAAAAATTGAATCAGATAATCAACATAATCATTGTTTTTAGCAATTTCAATCGAAAGATTAAATGCCTCATCAATCATCTCTTTACGATTCTTCAGGCTGTCTAAAACCCAAATACCATCAATAAAATCAATTATTTCAGCGATTTTTAGTGTATCATGACTTTTATCGTTTTGCACCCATTGAATTAATGAGTCTGGAATAAAAATCCTCATTTTTTCTTTATCAGAATCATTCTGTGCCTTTGTGCCAACTATTGTAGTGGTCCAAAAGATCAATAGAATGATGATTTTTGTTTTCATGAGGTTCTTTCTGTTAAAATAAAGCAAGAATCGCAATTGTATTATTTCGCTGATCAAAAGTACGTTATTTCTTATTTTGCCAAAACCTTTAAGTGTTGATTAGCATCGGTTGATCAAACATTTTGATGTTTTGGTTGTTAATTAGCAGATTCAAAAATATTACAATTTTGAATAAGAAAAAAACATAATGCAAATGATTAAAAGTAATTTAAGACTTCTTTTACTGATTTTACTGTTCGTCAATATTTTTTTGTTTCCATTATTTGGGCAGTCATGCTCAAGTAAAATCAGAAATCCCAAGACTGAAAAAATTACTGAAATACCTGAAGGAATGATAAAGAAAATAGAAAAGACTGAAGATGAATGGCTTGCTGAGTTGGGTCCTGAGCGCTACAATATTCTTCGCCAATGTAGTACTGAACCTCCGTTTACGGGTAAGTACGTGAATCACAAAGAAAGTGGAACTTACACTTGTGCAGGTTGTGGTGAAAATCTTTTTGGTTCGGATACAAAATATGATTCCCGATCAGGCTGGCCAAGTTTTTTTGCCGCAATCGATAAGTCGAAAATTAAAGAAATTCTGGATACAAGTTACGGAATGGTGCGCACTGAAATAAAATGCGCAAATTGTGACGGTCATTTGGGTCATGTTTTCAACGATGGACCAAAACCAACAGGGCTTAGATATTGCGTTAATTCTGCTTCACTGCAGTTTAAACCGGCAGAAAATACTCCATAATAACCCAAGAACAATCAGTTACAATTTTTCTGATATAATTAGTTGTATCTCTTTCAGGTGAAGCAGCAACGACTCCAGTGTTGTTTTATCAGTTCCGTCCTTAACGAAAACTTCAAAGGAAGGGTAGGAGCGTTGCTTTTTGTCGAAAGGCTTGAATTGAATGCAACGCTCATTACTTTTACATCTCACAAGAAGTGCAACCGCATCAGGATCAGATAAATTCACAATTTCGGTTTGATCAAGGTCTATTTCTTTCAGATTGTATGTCAAGGAATAGCCGTAAGTAGAGTCTGTTTCCGTAATTTGTCCTGTAAAAGTTATGTGGCAGGAAGCATTTCGGTCCGAAGCACCCTCAAAGAAAATCTTTTCGGATGATTCTATTGCCATAGCCAGCTTGAGCCTGTTTGACCGGTTTTGTCCAGACAGACTTCCTGTCAGTATAAACATCAAAAACACTAACGGAACAAAACTATTTTTTGTGATCATGAAAGTCGTTTGTTGATTTTCAATTCACCTGATTTTAGTTTTTGCATATACTTTTCGAGATCTTTTTTTACTTCACCGGCCAGAAAAAATAATCCCAGCAAATTTGGAAAAGCCATGCAAAGTACCATCATATCTGAGAAATCCATCACAGGGCCAAGACTTGAACTTGTTCCAATGACGATACATATAAGAAAAAAGAGATTGAAAACATTGTTCGTAATTTTTCGTGTTCCAAAAAGTTTTTCACCCCAGGCGCCAAACAAGAAATCGAAACCTTTAAGGCCATAATAGGACCAGGATATCATTGTGCTGAATGCAAATAGCGTGACCGCAATGAGTAAAAGATAAGGAAACCAGCTCAAAACAGATCCATAAGCTGCCGATGTAAGCTGAACGCCCTGAATGCCTTGACTTCCAGTTTCAACGCCTGAAAAAATTATCACCAGGGCTGTCATCGTGCAAATGATAACGGTATCAACAAAAGGCTCTAAAAGTGCTACTATGCCCTCACTTACAGGCTCTTGTGTTCTTGCAGCAGCATGCGCTATAGATGCAGAACCAACGCCGGCCTCATTCGAAAATGCTCCACGCTGAAATCCAAAAATAAGCACACCAATAAAACCACCTTTCATGGCGTCAGGACTGAAAGCCCCATTCCAGATTTGCATTAAAGCCACATCAATACGATCTATATGCAGAAAAATGATGATAAGAGATGCCCCGATATATAACATAGCCATAATGGGAACAATTCGTGATGTGACCCTTGCAATGCTTTTTATGCCACCAATTATTACAAGCCCAACAAGTATTGCCATCACTATACCATACCAGAAACCACTGCCACTTATTTTTGGAAAAAATAACGCAAGTTGCTCAAATGCCTGATTGGCCTGCAACATATTTCCACCTCCGACAGCGCCCCCGATTACCATTATAGAAAACAAAAAAGCCAGAATAATACCAAGACGTGGAAACCCTTTTGTTGCAAGACCATATTTCAGGTAATACATTGCGCCACCTGAAACTCTTCCTGAAGCATCGATGCGCCTGTATTTCAACCCAAGTGTACACTCTGCAAACTTAAGCGACATGCCAAACAAGCCTGCAGCAATCATCCAGATCGTTGCTCCCGGCCCGCCAATGGATATGGCTATTGCAACACCTGCAATATTACCAAGCCCGACTGTTGCTGACAGGGCTGTTGTAAGTGCTTGAAAATGTGAAACCTCACCTTTGGATTCAGGTTTATCATAACGGCCTCTTATAAGCTGAATAGCGTGACCAAAAGCACGGAAATTAATAAAACGAAGGAAAACTGTAAAAAATAAACCGCCTGCCATCAGCCAGATAACGATTAGTTTAAGTGGAGCTCTTACAGGCACTCCCTTATCATCGGTTACAATCTTTCCGTTGCTATCATAGATTTTTTGGTCGTAAATACCAAGTTCGTGAAAAGGATCAAGAAACAACACTTTTGACAAACCGTCAACAAAAGGCGTAAAAGCCTCATTTATTTTTATGCTGATTGATTTATGCTCATGTTGCACAAAAAGGCTGTCAGAATTATTATTCTGTGTTGCTCCCGCCTGGAAAGCAAATGTGCAAACAAAGAGAAATAATATCAGTTTTTTCAAAATCGGATATTTACATTTTTCTGATTTTACTTTTTAGAAGCTAGTTTTTTCCCTGCTCTTTCATGGCTTCAAAATAACTTTTTGTTTCACGCACTACCACACCTGAAAGGAGCAGCATGGCAATCAGGTTTGGAATTGTCATAAATGTGATAACCATATCAACAAAATGCCAAACGATATCTAAACCCCAAATGGCACCAAAAAACACAAACAGACCATAAAGGTAAAGAAATGGCGTAACGGCCTTTTCTCCAATAAGATATATGGTTGCGCGTGAACCATAATATGACCAGCTTATGATCGTTGAAAACGCGAAAAGCAATAAACCAAACGAAATAATGTGACCGCCCATGCCATCAATGCCAAAAACGTGAAGACCTGTATTCATAGCATCTACTGTCATTCCAACACCTTTGCTGCCTGTCTGCCATGAATCGGTTACAATAATCATGAGGGCTGTCATTGTACAAATAATGATTGTGTCAATCATAGGTTCGAGTAAGGCAACAATACCTTCGCGGGCCGGATATTTTGTTTTTGCTGCAGCATGGGCAATTGGTGCTGAGCCCTGACCAGCCTCATTGCTGAACAAACCACGCCTTACACCCCATATTAACGTCATTATAAAAGTAGAACCTACAAAACCTCCGGTAGCTGCAGTGCCTGTGAAAGCTTCAGTAAAGATTAATGCAAATGCTCTGGGAATCTGGTCATATTCTGCAATTAGGACAGCCATTGCAGCCATAACATACACAATGGCCATAAAAGGAACCAGTCTGGATGTAACATCAGCTATTCGCTTAAGGCCTCCAATAATTACAAGCAAAACCAGCGAAGTAATAAACAAACCTGATACCCAGTTCGGAATGCTGTAGTTTGTGAGCATTGCATCGGCCATAGAGTTTGACTGTGCCATATTGCCTGTGCCTAATGAGCATAGAATGGTTGCAGAAGCAAAAATGAGTGCAAGTATTTTGGCCCACTTTCCAAGCTTTTCTTTTAATCCGAACTCCATATAGTACATAGGTCCGCCGGAAACAGTACCATCGCTGTTAAATTTTCGGTATTTCTGCGCCAGGGTTACTTCCGAATACTTGAGCATCATTCCAAGAAAGCCTGTTATCCACATCCAGAAAATTGCGCCCGGTCCGCCCAGATAAATCGCCAGTGCTACGCCTACTATGTTTCCAGTGCCCACAGTTGCTGAAAGAGCAGTCGTTAAGGCTTTAAAATGATTTACATCACCTTCGGCACCTTTAACATCATACCTTCCGGAGACAACACGAAGTGCATGTCCGATTTTGGTGATGTTAAGGAAGTTTAACCGGTACATAAACCAAATCCCTGTCGGAATCAGCAGGATAAGAATTAGGTATCCTCCAACATAATTGTTGTACCATTGAATTCCCTGATCAATTAATAGTAGAATTTCATTCATGTTTTTTCGTTTCTGTTGTTATTACTTTAAAGTAAATAGGCTATTCCTGCAAGTTTTTCAGGCGTTTAACGCGATTTAACGAAGGTGTTTCCAGCACAAATTTTAAAAAAATGTTTATTAACTACAAATAAAAGAATCTGTTAAGTGGTAGATCCAGATTAAACATCTGGTTATTAGAATTATAAAAGTTAAAATTATTCTTTTTGATTGTCAGACTTGAAAATAATATGACCAATTCTGCATTCAAGACAGCGTTTTGGGCTGCAATAAAATTTTTTCAGATGAAGTAAAGATTGAGATTGAAGGGCATTTGAAGCATGTACTCCAATCTTGTCAAATTTTCTGATTATTTCATTGTTTTCAGCGTCCATATTCTCAAGCAACACAAGTGCTTTGTCTTTGGCCTGTTCATTTTCATGAATCAAACCGTATGTAAAAAGCATTTGCACGACTGTATTTATTATCAAAAGAGAAGTTGCATTCTGTCCCAGATTTTTTTGGTGTCCTACGGAAGGAGTATCGAAACGAAAATGATTGTCCCAATAGGAAGAAGCATTTACAACAAAGTATTCTTTAATCTGCTCCGGAGTTTCGGCTTGAATTATTTTGGAAAATAGACGTCCGTTTTTATGAATCAAAGCTGCAAACTGAGATAGCCTAAGTGTTGGAAAATTTGCTGGTCTCATTCTCATAAACCGCCATTGCTCAGCCTTCAAAGTTGTTAGGTTGTATTTTTTTTGCAGAAATTCAAATTCTCTTTTTAAGCTTTGGGGATAGGGGTCAATAAACTCGCTTTCAAGCAGTCCGGCTGTTCCAAAGAGAATGGCTTCAAGCTGAAACAGCTGATCACTGTGGCGCAAAAGTATTTGAAAAGGCAGATTTCTGGCAAGTTGTCCGAAAGGAACATCGTTTACTTTAAGTCCGAAGTTCGACAACAAACGCTGATAAAACGTTACCTCCCAGTCATTTCCGGTTTGTGATAATATTTGAATAACATCTTCGACTTTCATTTGAAGCCGGTCAACAATCATTCTGTCGAGCCAGGATAGCCATGTGAAACGTTGAATCTCTCCTGCAAAATTCTCGCAAGGAATCCAGCGTTGGCTGTCAATGAATGAACGGTAGCGAAGCAATATCGTTTCGTCAAAACAGTCTTTAACTGAAAGAACAGGGATTTCTTCCCGAAGTGTTGTAAAAGTTGTTTTATCAGCATTATAGACCACATGCAGTATTACGTTGTCGTAACTTTTATCAGCATGATGCCGATGATTATACCAGTCGGAAGCACTTATATGAATTTCCACATTTCCTGCCCACACTGTGTTGTCAATCATGATGCGGGCGTTCAGAAAGTCGGGGCCTGAATCATCGTTTCGAAAGCCTGGATGGATAATCTCAATCAAATTTCCATCTTCTGTTATCAATGGAGCACGCAGCAGTTTGTTTTCCCAGAGGTAAATCAAAAATATTTCCTTCATTGAGCTGGAATTAGAGTGTCGTATTTAAACCTTTTCGCAAAATACATTTTCACACTGCAATGAAAGAAATTCATTGAAGGTAAGTTGATGCGTTTTGAAAAGATAAAATTAACAAGCCTTTGCATATGTGAACTGTTTTTTCTTTAAAAAGAGAGCAAAACTGAAAATATTACAGTAACGAATTAACTTATAGGTTCATGTATTATATCTAATTGATTTACTGACAGTTCATTAATGAGTTGTGACACATGTGCAAAAACATTTTGAAACAACTTGCGAAAACACTGCAGATTACCTACTTTTGTACTTTGATCAACAACTGGATTCTTTTGTGATGGCTGATACAAGCATAATTCTTTCTGGTATTGAATACAAAATCAGAAAACTGATAGATGAGAATTTAAGCTTGAAGAAAACAGTAGCTGATCTTCACAATGAGGTCTTAAACTTAAGACTACATGAGAAGGAATTAATTTTGCAGAATAAAGATTTAACTGAGAAAATAGAACAAAAAATAATGGCTGACGCGTTCAGCAGCGAAAAAGAAATAGAAGAAGGAAGAAAGCGTATTCAAGCTTTAATGCAGGAAATAGAACAATGTATTGCTTTAATAAATAAGTGAGTAGACAGAATAGTTTGAACTAAAGAATGGATGAAATATCAATTAATATAAGCATTGCCGACCGACCTTACAGGCTTACCATCAGCCGGGAAGAGGAAGAAAGGCTGCGTAAGGCAGTTTTGATCATCAACGATCGGATCAAAGCCTACGCGAAAAATTATGCTTACAAAGACCGCCAGGATTTATTGGCCATGGTCGCTTTACAATATGCAACTTCATCCTTGCTTTTTGAGTCGGAAGTAGCGTTCAGAGATAACCATCTAACAGAAAAGTTGAATGGCATTGATCAATTGCTAAGTACTCATTTTAAGCAGTAGAGCACTTTGCTGCACCAAAAGTTCTTTGAAAAGATAGTACCCGCCGGATTCAACATTATTGTAAACTCAACATTACAATTGTACCGGGTTTGCTCTTTGTCAGAAAAACAGGCCTTATTCCTTTCGGGGAAGTTTGCTACGGCAAACCATTGGAAGTTTGCCTGGCTAGGCACCTAAAACGTGTCGTAAAGGGGTTTACTTACTCCTTGAACACAGGCGGGTACTTTTTTATCCTTCTTCCATTAATAACTTAATAACGAATAGACTATATGGAAGAAAGCATGATTATTTACATCATTCTGTTTATTGCAGGTGGTGGTGTTGGAGTTCTTTTATCCACCACAGCTTTGCGTAAAGCAGTGCTCAAAAAGAGCCTGATACTGCTTGAAGAAGCAAAAGAAAAAGCAGAAGTTTTAAAAAAGGAGAAAATCCTGCAAGCAAAAGAAAAATTTCTGCAATTGAAAGCAGAACATGATAAGCTTACCGGAGAAAAAACCCGTGAATTACAAAAACTTGAAAACAGAGCTCAACAAAGAGAGCAAGTAGTTAACCAGAAATTTGAAGACTTTAACAGAAAACAACGTGAGCTGCAGCAACAAACCCAGCAGCTAAACCAACAACTTGAATCCCTAACGAAAAAGCAGGAAGAAGTTGATAAACTGAAAGAAGACCTTAGCAAAGTACAAGATCAGCATCTGCGTCAGCTTGAATTGATCTCTGGCTTGTCTGCCTTTGATGCTAAAGCGCAACTTATCGAAAACATCATGGAAGAAGCCAAGTCTGAGGCCATGGTTTATGTACGTGAAATTACCGAAGACGCTAAACTTACTGCCGCCGCCGATGCGAAAAAAATTGTGATTGAAACAATACAACGCACGGCCGCAGAACATGCTATTGAAAACACTGTAACAGTTTTCAATATTGAAAATGACGAAATCAAAGGCCGAATAATAGGTCGTGAAGGTCGCAACATCAGGGCGCTGGAAGCCCTCACAGGTGTTGAAATCATTATTGATGACAGTCCTGATGCAATTCTCCTTTCAGGATTTGATCCTGTTCGCCGCGAAATCGCCCGTTTATCTCTTCACAAACTGATCACAGACGGCAGAATTCACCCTGCCCGCATTGAAGAGGTAGTTCAGAAAACCGAAAAGCAAATTGAGCAGGAAATTCTCGAGACAGGCAAAAGAACAGTTATTGATCTGGGAATCCATAATCTGCATGGCGAACTGATCAAAATGATTGGCCGCATGAAATACCGTTCTTCATACGGACAAAATCTTTTGCAGCATTCAATCGAAGTTGCTAAACTCAGTGCAACAATGGCTGCCGAGTTAGGATTAAATGTTAAAACTGCCAAAAGAGCTGGTTTGCTTCATGACATTGGTAAAATCGCTGAAAACAATGAGGCTGAGCTCCCACATGCTATTCTTGGAATGAAGATAGCTGAGAAATACAAAGAAAAACCTGATGTCTGCAATGCCATTGGAGCTCACCACGATGAAATTGAAATGGAAACGCTCATCTCACCTATTGTGCAGGTTTGCGATGCTATTTCCGGAGCGCGCCCTGGTGCCCGTCGTGAGGTGGTGGAAGCCTATATTCAACGCTTGAAAAAGCTTGAAGAAATGGCGCTCTCATATGATGGCGTTGTAAAGACGTATGCCATTCAAGCTGGAAGAGAATTGCGTGTTATTGTAGGCGCCGACAGAATTTCAGACGCTGATGCCGATAAGCTCGCATTTGATCTTTCCAAGAAAATTCAAACTGAAATGACGTATCCTGGACAGATTAAGATTACTGTAATCCGTGAAACCCGTGCTGTGAGCTACGCTAAATAGCTTACGCATTATCGTAAGATGGACAATATTTTTCTTTTTGATTGGTTTATGCTTTAATCAAATTGACACTTTATGAAAAAATATTTCTTCTTAATGGGTTTTCTGCTGCTGGTATTTAATAGCTTTTCACAGAGCCCTGTAGGAGAAGGCGGTAAGCAAATTAATTTTGGAACCGGTCTTTCAAACTACGGAATGCCACTATATTTTGGGATGGATTTTGGTGTACATCCGGATATCACTGCCGGTTTTGTATTATCAGCGCGCTCTTATGGTAATATCGATTATGGATCATCAGGCCTTTTGGTTATTGGCGTTGCCGGAGTTGGAAACTATCATTTTAACCGTTTGCTAGAGCTGGATTCTGAATGGGATTTGTATGCTGGTCTTAGTCTTGGTTTTGTTCATTGGAATTATGATAAGAACTATCCAAATGCCAAAAACTCACCTTTAGGATTGGATATTCAGGTTGGTGGCCGTTATTATTGGAGTGATTGGGGCGTAAATGTTGAGCTTGGAGGCGGCAATGCTTTGACTGGTTTCCGAATAGGTTTATCATATAAACTTTAGAATCTTTCGTAAGAACAAAAAAAGAGCCTGTCATTTATGACGGGCTTTTTTGTTAATGAATTTTCTGAGGCCTAAAAATGAGCTCTCATGTATATAACTAAAAATTGAAAAGCGATAATTCCAACCTGATGACAATAGTCCAATCAAACAAAGGTGTACCGATTAAAAGGAGGTCTGACGTTAAAAGTGCCTTCTGAAAAAAGAAATATTAGTCAGTGAATAAAAAAACGGGCTGTCTGATTATACCCAGACAGCCCGTTTAAAAATATCTTACTTTTTATTGATTATTCCGCCGGAGCGATAGTGTAAGTAAGATTTGTAATATCGGCTGTAACCACATACATTCCACCCGTTGCAGGTGTTGGAATGTTTGCTGGATCTGGATCGCCAATAGCACGATAAACTAAAGGACCACCTGCACTTGTTCCAGTGGCATTTGTTCCATACATTGGTTCCCAATTACCTAAGTTAGTGATGAATTTGATGTTTGCAGCTCCAACTAGCGTTGTTTTCAGGAAATATACACCACTACCTGATGTGAACATAGGTAAAGCAGCATTATTGTCCCAACCAGCAGCACAACCATCACCTAACATAAAGAGAGGAGCAGCAATGCTGTAAGTCATGTCGTTGGTATTGATAGTAACAACATAAAGACCAGCGGCCTCAGGGGCTGGAATACTAGCTGGGTCAGGATCGCTTTCAGTTGCACGATAAACGAGGTTTCCACCTGTACTTGTTCCATTAGCGTCAGTTCCATACATTGGTGCCCATTGACCTAAAGTAGTGATAAATTTAATGAATTTACCAGCACCATTAAGTGTAGTGGTGATTGAATAAATTCCATCTGCACCGGCCAATGGAAGAGCGGCATTGTTATCCCAACCTGCAAGACTGCCATCACCTAACATAAACATTTCAGGGGCTGCTCCAGCAGGATTAACTGTGAAAGTGTAGATTTCGGTTACTGCATCAATTTTAAATGTAATGTCATAAGTTCCATTTTCAGTAGGAACGAAGTTTCCATCGTTGTTGGTTGTGAATTTGTCAGCAGCCAAACCTGCCATCACTACCTGTGGATAACCAAACGATTTTCCATCCCATGATTGTCCTTCTCTGATTTTGAATGAACCTAAAGTTGAAACTTCAACGCCACTGAATGTCCATGTGTAGTTAGTTTCGTTTTCTACGACTGGAGCTTGAACCATTAGTGTTAGATCCCAGTTATGTTGAGCACCATCTACGACAAGTCCATCACCAATCAAACCAAGTTGAGTGTTTGTGTAATTGAATAAATCAAGATCACCTGTTCTTGTCATTGTAGCAGTGTAAGGCTCACCTAATTTCCAAACCATTTTGGCTGTGTATTTTCCACTTGTTTCGTTGGCGATGTTCGCACCACCTGGAACAAGAGCATTAACTGCACCACCAAAATTGGTATTTACACGAACACCAACAACGCCGCCACCAAGGTCAAGATCTGGATCGATTACAACTTTCCATCCATCAGAGTAGCGGAATTTGTAATCAGCCTTTGTCATAGTAACATTGGTTGCTTCAAAAGTCATAGTATTCAGGTCAAAACCTTGAGATGCCATTGGTGTACTTCCACCCCAGCCTCCTGGAGTAGCAGCGCCAATCAAACCCCATGTGTGAACCGGAACGATGACAATTTTGTTCAGTTCAGTGTCCAGTGCTACATGGTATAAACCATCAGCTGGAACAGTGAACTTGGTTTCAGTTGCGGCATAAGCACCACGCCAGAAATCATGCTTTGGTTCATCTCCGATACGGTCAGCTTCAGGAACAACGCCAAAACCAGCACCTGGGCCATAAGTTGTTTTAGTTGCACCAGCAACTTTTACAATGTTGAAACCATCGGCACCACCTTTAATTGCAACGTAAATGTCAAGAAGACTTGCACGGTCCGATTGATTTACTTCATTCTTAGTTGGTTTCAGAAGACCTTTGATATCATAGGTTGTGAGGGCAGTACCTGCACCTTTCAGATAGATACCATCTTCAACGATTGGTTCCGGATCTGGTTTTGGGTCATCATCTTTTTTACAAGAAACCATTACAACGCCGACGAGCAAAATAAAGCTCATAAGCTGTAGTAATTTTGTTAAACTGTTTTTTTTCATAGCATTTAATTTAAGATTAGTGAATAAAGGTTAAAAAATTATTTTTTAAAAAAATGATTTATTGAATTGCAACAGGTGGTTCAGCAAGTTTTGGGTTTGAATCAATTGCCCATTGGGGAATAGGAAAAGTATTTCTGTCAGGCGAAGAAACGCCTTTTTCCCACCAAGCCTGATTGAATTTTCCAAAACGGATCAAGTCGCTACGACGATGTGCTTCCCAGAAAAACTCTCGTCCGCGTTCTGCAAGAACATCATCCAAAGTGGCATTGCTGAAAGGGGCAACACCTGCTCTTGAGCGAATAGGATTGATATATTGGTCTCCATTTTTTCCCTGACGGATCATTGACTCAGCTTTCATCATAAGCACATCTGCATATCTGAATAACGGAAAATCATTGCTCAGATTATCCTTAGCTCCCTTTTTGATTTCAAATTTTGATACTCGGGCTCCGGACATACGAATCTGAACGGCTGTATAGCTTGCATCCATGTTTATCGCAGGAATAAAGGGATCAAAAATTAATGGTTCACCGCCGGCACCCTGATCATTAATTGGGGAACCATCTGATGCGTACTGCTGTCCAACAAGGAAATAGCCAGCTTTTCTTGCATCACCATCCTCATAGGAGTTGTAATGATCATACATAGCAGCAAATCCATTCCATGGACCAGCAGTCATGTCAAAAGTCAGATTACTGTTATAGTGAAGCGTGCGCATGTGCAGGTTAAAACCTTGATAATTATCCTCGTCATAAGGAATTACAAAGATATTTTCAGTTGAAGTGGAATTGTCGGTAAGAAAAGGCTTCAATGGGTTAGAATCAAGAGAGTACTGTCCAAGAAGAATTACACTGTCTGCATATTGCTCAGCTTTAGCCCATTGTGGTGAACCTGTATAAACTTCTGCATTCAGATATATACGTGCCAGAACTGAATAGGCAAAGCCTTTGGTCACGCCAGTTTTTGTAGTACTGGCAGGAATTATTGGTGCTTCATTAGTGCTGATGCGTTAAAATTTAGAAATCAAAAAATTCATATTGTTCTTTGACATTTTGGTTTGATTGAGTCTCTGTAAGCAGTTCTTTTATATGGGTTTTATCAAAAGCTGAGATACCCAATATCTGGATAATCTCATAAATTGACAAAGGACTTCGGAGCATGTGCTTGACGTATGCAACTGTCAGATAGGTGCATATGGCCACCCATACATGGAGGTTTACTGCATTTTCTGAGTGTCCCCAAAGCTTTTTAATAGTCAGGTTTTGTTTTATCCACTTGAAGAATATCTCGATTTGCCAGCGGTTGCGGTATAATCGAGCAATCTCAAGTGCCGATGCTTCGAAGTTGTTGGTCAGAAAGACAAGCTCGACCTCTTTTTCATCATCGTAGTATTCCACCAACCTGAGCGACTCGGGATACAAGCGTTTAGATTTTGGTCCCGCGAGATCGATAGTCTTGTCGCTTCTGAGGCCGGTATTTTTATCAAGGTTGAAGTTCTCCTCTACAACAACATAATCCAGTGTTACTTTCGCCCGGGTGACAAAGAATGAATCGGCTTTGTGCATTCGATACAGAGCAACAAAATCGATGTACGCCTTATCCATCAGGTATATCGCTCCTGATAAGGGTACTATTTCATCAAGTATATTGCTATCATGGTACTTACCATCGGTAATGAAAATAAAGGTTGGAATACAACCTCTCAAGTCAAGCAAGGTGTGAACCTTTATTGCTCCTCTGGAGTATTTACCTTTCGCCCAAGTGAATAGCTTAATACTCAGGGATATGGTCGTTGAGTCTAGAGCAAAAACATCATTGTCAATGTCGACATTAGGTATTGAGATTTTAGAATAAAGAGGTCTGACCAATTTTATAAGGGTCTCGCCAAAGTCAGCGAAGATCCTCCAGTCTCGTTTCTCATTTGCCCTCGAAAGAGTCGATTGATTGACATTCTGCTTAATACCCAGGTGATATAGCTTTTTCCGGTGTGCTTTCAGGCAGACACAAATATCGCGCAGCGAGTTGCGTGCAGTAAGTTGACCGAAAAAGAGTTGAATAAATTGGTTCCAACAGTTTAACTCTCGAACCCGATGGTTTCCATTGTAGCGGGCTACACACTTTTCAAACTCATACCTGTTGATAACCTGTAACAGCTGAGCAAAGACATACTTACCAGAATTCATAGTTCTACGTTTAATGGCGTAAAACTACATCTCAATTCAAATCAAAAAATCAAAGAACGCTTATATTATATTTATTATCAAATGATTACAAAGGATATTGAAAAGTTAACGCATCACTAGTA
>JAGXRB010000101.1 GCA_018336075.1 Bacteroidota bacterium | reverse complement strand
CTGAAGTGCTTGCTCCAGACGCGTTACAGGCATATTGGCCAGATCTTTTGATCTGACACCTGAAATGGCACCTGTGACAACACTTTTTTGTTGAACACCGTAACCAACTACAACTAATTCTTCAAGCTCTGTTACATCTGGCGATAATACCCAGTTGATGGTCAATGTCTGACCTGATTCAATAATTACATTTCTTTGTGAAGCTTCATAGCCTACAAATCTAACGATGAAATTGTAATTTCCCGGTGCGACATCAAAGCTGTATTTTCCATCAATGTCAGTTATTGTACCTGAAGTGGTACCTTCAATTATGACATTTGCTCCCGGAAGGGTTTCATTTGTGATTTTGTCCCTAACTGTACCTTTAATGGTTGACTGAGCCATCAACCAACTAAATGGAAGCATTAAAATTAAAAGTAGAAATGTGGTTCTTTTCATAACTTTTCGGGTTAGTGTGTGTTTCGGTTTTGTGAATTAGTGAATTCTGATAACAATATTAATTTAATGTAACATGATTTTGCAACTAATACTTTACATCATGTTTACTTCGACATTCTAATTTTAGTACATCAAAAACACTACAACATTAATTAAAAGGTCTGTAAAATAGTGAATTAACATTTTTTAAAGCATACAGCACATGGTTTAAACTATAAAGTAAAAAAATGTATTAGTTGTGCAACTATGGGCGGGAAATAGGATAAACCTTCAAAAAACGATGCTGAAGCTAGATTTTTAAGTGGGGACACCTGGAAGTGGTGTAGCGGATTTATCAGTACAATAAACACAGCAAGTATGAAAAATTGTTATGCTGTCAGTTAGAATTATTAAAAGTGATGTGATTGTAAATGCTGGCCACATAGCTAAAAAATTGAAGCAATGTGGAGGTTAAAAAATCTATAAAAAACGATTTAAGTTGACTTGCAAAAGCAGAGAAAATTTTGATTATTCTGTAATTCCAATTGTAAATGTGCTCCCAATGCCTGGTTGTGATTGAACGTGAATGCTGTAATTGTGAACGTCGAGAATTTTTTTAACGATTCCTAGGCCCAGGCCGGTGCCTTTTTCTCCGAAAGTTCCCATTGTAGTTTTGCGCATAAAACCTAAAAATAATTTGGCACAGGTATCTTCTTCCATTCCAAGGCCTGTATCCGAAACGATGATGTTTTTTTGGTTATCATTTATCTCAAAACGAATACTGATATTTCCTCCTTCCGGAGTAAATTTCACCGAGTTTCCAACCAGATTATTCAATGCCTGTCCGAGCAAAGTTTCATCGGCAAAAAGATTAAAGTCTGGTTGAATATGAATATTAAAGCTGATTTGTTTTTCCTTCATTTTGGCTACTTGCATCTTTTTGACAAAATTTGCCAGATCCAAAGGTCTCACATTCTTGCGGCTTATTTTATAATTTCCAAGCTCTAAATTTGACCATTGAAAGAGTTTATCATTGTAATCGAGCAGTCTGAGCATTTCATTCTTGATGTCGGAAAGCAGCTCAAATTGTGTAGTATTGAGCTGGTTGTTTGTTTTTTCATCCGTAAGAAGCAAATTTGCCAATCCAATTACTGCGCCAATGGGCGAGCGCAAGTCGTGTGAAATGATGGAAACAAATTGGTCTTTGAAGGAAAGTAGCTGTTTGAGTTTTTTTTCGGTACTTGCAAGCTGGTCCAGCGTCAGTCTTTGGTCGCGGGCTTTTTGAATGAACTCCTGATTTAAATCTGATTGTGTGTCTAAGGGTTTAATAAGCAGATAATTTCTGTCAACATGCCTCAGAGCGAGCGCCTGGAGATAAATTTTTTCAAAAGGGCTTTTGTTTTCTTCCCAGATGCCACTTATCAGTTTCCCATCCTGGTTAGAATTCCATAACTCTAGTGCTTCAAACTGAAATACTTCGATGTAAGGGAACGTTTCCCAAAGCAGTATTTTTTTTCCATCATAATGAAGCTTCAAGCCTAATTCTTCGAACCATTTTGGTTTTGATCCAAGGAGATTGTAGTGCTCACCAATTTTTTCAAAACTTATATAATCAAGCAGATACAATGCTGACAAAGTTCCTTTATCTGACGATTCTTTTCGATCTTGTATGCTTCTTAGTTTATCTTCATTGTATAACTGAAAGATAGGATGTATGATTTCAACCTCACGCGTTTGGTCAAGCAAAAAAATCCAGATTTTGCCCTGTTCATCTAAAAAAATATGCACTTCTGCATAGGTTGTTTCTTTTACGCACAGATGTGAAATGACCATTGGATTGATTAACGGAGGAATCATTCCAAACAGAAATGGGGCATAGTCTTCAATTTTTTTTCCTCTGGCAGGCGATTCAGAGAAGTATTTTTCCCATGGTCCAAACCATTGAATGATTCCCCCTTCGCTGTCAGTCTGAAATACCACCAAACCAACATATGGAGGAATCTCACTCGAAATATATCTGATTATTGATTCTGAGAACTCCTTTATAAGATTTTGGCTGTAGTTGGATTTCATATCTGAAGAGCTTTTTTTTGGCCTATTTTTTTTCGAGTATCATCTGCGTGAGCAAATTAAAGGCTTCCTCAACCATTATACCATCTTTTGCACTTGTAAGCATAATTTTCCAGCCTTTTTGTTCCAGCCTGTTCAGAGTTTCCTGCTCTATTTCCCAGGAATCAGACAGGTCACTTTTATTGATTAATAGAATAAAAGGTGCATCTTTTGTCGTTTCGCGTGCCATTTCATGAAGCCGAAGTGCAACATTGAAGGTTTCGCTGCGTGTTCCGTCAGCAACAAGAAGGTAGCCGGAAGAACCTATCAGATAACTGGGCTTCATTTTCATAAAGTCGTCGTCACCATACAAATCCCACAACATCAATGTCACATCTGCATCATGAATACGCAAATTTTTCTGATCAATTTTTACGCCTATCGTTGTTTGATATCTTTCACTGAAAATGCTGTGGACATAGCGTTGCACGAGGCTTGTCTTGCCAACTGCAAATGCCCCTAACATAGCAATTTTCTTTTTTAACATATTGATTATTCTATTTTTCAAACACCTCAAACCGCACCGAACGTAACATCTGCGATACAGTTATATCTTCTGTGAAAAGCACCTGTGCTTCCAATAAATCATCCTGCAAACCTGCATCCTTTAGCAAACCTACAAAAGATTCAGCTCTTCTTACAGCAACACGCATGTTCGCATCTACATTCCCGGTTCGGCTGGTGTATGACCTTACATAAATGGCCATCTTTTTATTGTTTTGATTGTTGTATTCTCCAAGATGGACTGCTGCCTGAACCAAAGAATCGAATTGTTGCTGCTGTTCTGCTGTCAAAGATACAATGTTCAGCTCGAAAATAAAGATGTATTTTTCTATTGCTGGAATAATCCATCCAAGATCGGGTTGAGGCATATCAGTTTTCTGGTTTAGTTGAGATATATCCAGATTGGTCACACCATATATCCTGTGTACATTTTCAAATGCTTTTTTCACCCATTCTTCAGATGCAACTCCTGATAAATAAAGATTGCCTTCTGCATAATTTAATACTACAGAAGAGGAAGGATTTATAATTTCCGTAGCTCTTTTCAAAACCATTGCCGGCTCAATTGATATATAGGGTTCGAGATGAACTTTAAGTCTGTTTGAATCGAATCTGCTTTGCAGTAAGAGGGTATCGAACGCTCCAGCCTGAAAATCACGCAGGCCATAAACGAAGAATGTTCTGTTCTTTTTTTCTGTTTTTGTGATATGATAACCAGGTAATTCATCAAGCTTTTCAACAAAAGTGTGAAATCTTTTTTTGCTTTCAATATTTAAATAAGTGAACCAGAATATCACTCCCAGTATTACTGCTAAAAGAAAAATCAGTGGCCATGGCACGTTGCTTTTCTTTTCCTTTTTTTGTTTTTGAAGACAGTTTTTCAAAAATTTCGAAGTATGTATAAACACTTTAGTTTGCCCGTCAAATTTTTCCAATTCTAAAGCATGGTTAAAGTGCACTGCTTCAACAGTTTCTGATAAAGTGAGCCGATAATCAGCAGGAGGCTGGCCTTCAACGATGGCTGCTACAATTGCATTTGGACCTTGTTCGATAAGGATATTCAGGTCGCCTACCTGCACCACATCCAAACTTTGAGAAGCGGCGTTTTTGAATGAATCCTGCACAAAGTCGCGGATGGCGGTAAGCATGCCCGAGATCATATCTGATTCAAGATCAGCGCTATCAGCAGCAATTTCCTGGTTCAGTAAAATGCCTGTTTCGCGGTGGATCAGAAAAACATGGCTTACATGAAATATGTAGGTGTTGGCAAGCAATATTTCGGTGTATGACCTTTTGCTCAGCAGCGCTTGCAGCCGCCATTTGAAGCTTTGAGGCGACAGGCCGGCTTCCAGATTGGCATTCACTGCGGCAATCATACGTTTGAGGTCTTCTGAAACTGCTTTTCTGATTGCTGGCCCCATGATAGGAAACAAAATATCTGCAAGCTTTTTCGGATTTTTCTGAATGCTTTTGTGCATGGCATCCTCAATAAAGGGTTGCAGACTATCAACTGTTAGTTCGCCTTTTTCAATTAGTTTCCTGACAGAGTAGGGGAGCAGCTCACTTATTTCTTCAGCAAAAACATGCGGATCGCGGATGAGGTTCTGCAATCGTATGAGCTCCTGATGATTTAGCCCGACAATCAGATTGCGCAATTCATTCAGTTTGCCAAGCTCCATTATTTCTGAAAGATTAGTTTTGTGTTCTTCCCCCATAACTTACGCTTGGTTTTGGTCAATAGTATCCAGCTTATCTTCGCTTTTTTCCGAATCTTTTTCGACAAGTTGCATGGCAATATCTGAAAGCAATACAGCCAATGCACTGCGCTCGACCTTTGAACCTCTCAATTCTTCGATGCGCTCAAGAAGCTGCGACTGCATATTTTCAGAAACTTGTTTTTGCTGTTTCGACAGTTGATTCAATTGTTCTTCAAAGATCCTTTTCATAGCAAATTGCTCACGAGCCACCTCATCTTTGAATGCGTTTACAAAGCTTTTTAATTGCTGTATTTCTTCCTGTAAAACGCTGATTCCGGTTTCATGCCTGTTTTTTTCTTCTTCTAAACGACCTGCAATTTTTTCAAATGTGTTATCGATCTTAATTTTTGTGTTGTCGATATGCTCATTGAGTTTGCTGTCGGTATTTTGAAATTGCTGACGTAATGTTTCTTCAGTTTTCTGGAGTCTGCGTTCAAGTTCAGTAAGGTTGTTACCGAAAAGTATATCCCGTATTTTTGAAATATTTTCAACATCTTTGCTCATGGGGTCAGCATTTATTCGTTAAAAATTCTATTTGGGTTTTATAACATTGTTGGAATAGTTTTTTTCCAGACTTATAAAAACGCTGGTATAGAAAAATCCTACATTCCAAAATCGTGGGTAAATGTAATAAACTTTTTAGCTGTGAGGCAAAAACAACAAGTAATATCCTCACTTTAGATTTCAAAAATTTTGATCTTTTTGTCATTTTGCCCTATAATTGTGCATTTCCGGCACGTATGAAACATAAGAATACAAAACTATGGCATTTCGGGTAGTTTTTTTAAGTTTTTAACCAAGCAACAAATCACAAAAAAGGGCCTTTCTTTATTTATGATGCAGGTTTAATGCCATGCAATGCCTTTTCAAGATAATGTTCATTAATTCCGTATTGCTTTTTCAGATTTTCAATTTTTTCATTCAAACCTTTTATGTCTGCATGTTTTTCAGTTTTGATGCCTGTTAAAAGCAAATTCTTTGGTGTGTGCCCGGCATCGATGAATTCCTGAATCTGGCTTTTGTAGCCATATTTTTCCATGATTAGTGCTCTTAAGGTATCTGTGATAATTTCTGCCTGACGTTCAAACAGAATACCGAAACGTAACATTGGTAAAGCATCGAAAGGCGCCTTCATCTCATTCCGTATTTGTTTGTGGCAGCATGGAGCACAAACAATTAGTTTTGCTCCGGCTTTGATGCCTGTGGCAATGGCGTCGTCGGTGGCGGTGTCGCAGGCATGAAGCGCAATAAGCACATCGAGCTTTTCAGTTTGAAAACTGTCAATATTTCCTGTGACAAATTGCAACTGCTCAAAACCCGCTTTCAGGGCAATGTTTTGCGTTTTTTCTGCCAGTTCCTGACGTTGCTCTACGCCCGTAACAAAAATTTTATTTGCGTTTTTATGAGTCAGATACTCATAAAGCGCAAAAGTGAGGTAGCCTTTACCTGCGCCCATATCAGCAATATGAATTTCATTTTCTTGTCCAAGTTGCATTATCAACGGCTCAAGAATCTCGATATACTTATTAATCTGTTTGAATTTATGCTGCATCGATGGCAGAATATTGCCGCTTCTGTCGGTGAGACCTAAAAGAAACCAATGTGGTTTTCTTGCATCAATAAGTCTTGTTTTTTGCTTATCATGGAGTAAATCAAGCTTGGGAGTTTCCTGCAAAGGGCTTATAATCAGTCTGCTGCTACCTTTGTTATTTGTTAACAACATAATATGTTCTTTGATTGTAAACATATTGGCTTCCAGAAACTGCTCCTCAAGCATCGCTTTAACGAGGGCAGCAATTTGTTCAGGCTCGTGATTTTTCACTTCATCGCGGCGCTGGTACTGATATTGGAAACTGATTTTTTTGCCTGTCTTCAAAGCCACCGGCTTTACGATTACTCTTTTAAGATCATCTGTTTTTCGCTTGGTTTTACTTAGCGTAAGCTTTATAAAATCATCCTGCTTCAATGCTTCATCGAGCAAAGCAATCAATTCATTTGTTGCATTCATTCCCATCATTTATGGTTTTCGATATGCAAAATTAGCTTAAACGAAGCATTGATAAGAAAAAGAGGAAACTTAATTGTTTTGAAGGATGGATGAATGAAGACTACAACAAGCATAAGGATCATTTTTTTACAGCTTAATCTATTGCTCTGTCTTTTAGATATTTTTCTGGTTCCTTGTTGTATTAGCAAATACATAAAAAAAGTAATTGGAGTAAAGAATTGTGATTATATTTGGCAAAAAAATATAACAATGAAAGCAAAAATAACATTTGTTATTTTATTGATTTTTAGGTTTCATTTATATGCTGACGTCGATATTGCCAAAATTGACAGCTTAACCAGACTTATTGATGTTCAAATAGGCAGGGAGCGCGTCGAAACATTGATTCATCTGTCAGAAGCCTACAATGAAGTTTCAATGGCTAAAAGTCTTGAAACCTTTAATCAGGCTATTGACTATGCTGAGCAGGAAGGTGTAGAGAATATGAAAGGCATTATCTTTTTATCAATGGGCAATACAGCTTCATTATCAGGGGATTTTCCTCTTGCTTTAGATTACTTGAAAAAGTCAGCAGCAGCTTTGGAAAAAACACAAAACTTTTTGGTGTTATGCAAAGCAAATATTCGCATCGGACTGGTATACAAGAATATGGCAGAATTTGACAAAGCCATTGAACATTTTAATCTTGCCTCAAAGATTGCGCAAACGCACAAATTGGATGATCAGCAGGCTGCCTCTGCTACCAGCCTGGCAACTGTTTATTTCAGTATGGGCGACTTCAGCAATGCTGCTGAGAGCTATCTGGAAGCGATGCGAATTTATAAGGCTATTAACGACTCAGTGATGTATGCCGTAACAACAATGAATGTTGGGTTGGTATACTGGCAGTGGAACAAAAGTGACCTTGCACTGAAAATGCTGCTTGAAGCGAAAGAAGTTTTCGAACGAAAAGAGCAATATGCAAATCTTGGCCGCACACTCAATAACCTTGGAAAGATTTACTATCAGGATTTCAATGATACAGTTCGGGCACTTGATTATTACCAACAATCACTTGACCTGCGTGAAAAAACAGGTAACCAGCTTGGTATGGCAATTGTACTTGCCAATATTGGTAATATTCACAGAGATAAAAAGCAGTTTGATCTGGCATTTAGTTTTTATGAGCGCTCACTGCATATCAGCAAGGTCATTGGCTACAAAGAAGGAATTGCGCTGGCTAAGTATTACTTAGGTGTTGCCAATAATAAAATAGGAAATTATAAAGAATCTAACCGCTATCTTGATTCTTGTTATCGATTGGCAAATGAATACGGATTGTCAGCCTATTTCAGCCTGATCAATGAGACTAAATTGATTAATTATGCTGCCCTGAATAATTTTGATGCATTCATGGTTGAATATAAAATATTTACTGCAGCAGGCGATTCCATCAAAAAGGAGTTGGCCGAAATGGAGTTTGTAGTTTCGGAGACGAAAAGAAATGCACACGATGCTAAGACAGCGCTCGAGAAGGCCAATGAAAAGATTGCAGTACAAAAAGTCCAATTGAACTGGTACAGGGTATTTCTGTCAGTTCTTTTAATCGCAGCAGTCTTCCTTGCATATCGTAAATATATTTTCAAGCGGTAAAACGGAATTTGTTAGAAAAAATAAGTCTAATAGTTTCAAATTTAATCTGTTACAGTTAATACTGCTCTTTGACGAATATCCTTTGATGAAGCGCCGATCATGATTCTGAAATCGCCCGGTTCAACGACTTTAATCAGATCTTTTTGAAGCATCGACAACATTTCGGGGTTGATTTCGAATGTAACCATTTTTGTTTCTCCGGGCATCAGGCTGATACGCTGAAAACCCTTCAGCTCCATCACCGGACGCGCTACTGATGCCAGTTCATCGCGAAGATAGAATTGAACAACTTCATCGCCGGCCATTTTGCCTGTATTGGTTACGTTTACAGTCAGGTAGGTTGTGTCAGTTAGTGAAATTATACTTTTCGAAAGTTGAATTCCAGTGTAATCAAAAGAGGTATAACTCATGCCAAAGCCAAAAGGGAAAAGGGGTTGACCGGTTAAATTCAAATAATCATCACCTCTTCCTGTGGGTTTATGATTGTAAACCAAGGGCAACTGTCCTTCGAAAACAGGAAATGTGATTGGTAATCGTCCTGCCGGATTATAGTTTCCAGAAAGCACCTCAGCCACAGCATTTCCTCCTTCTTCGCCCGGATACCAAACATGCAGAATGGCATCAGCCTGATTAATCCAATTACTCATTGTAATAGCACTTCCTCCGACAAGCACCACCACCACTGGTTTTCCGGCAGCGGCTATTCTGTTGATTAACTCCTCCTGACGTCCCGGCAAATTCAGATAAGCCCTATCCTGAAATTCACCTTCCTCAATACCAGCAACTATAACTGCCAAATCACTGCTTTCTGCTAACTGAATTGCTTTTTCGATCTCTTCGGTGTCGCTGTCAGTGATTCCAACATTCCAAACAAGTCGAAACCATGCATTACCGACAGGTTCATAAAACTCAATCAGCAACTCATATTCTCTGTCCTTTTCGAAATAGAAATCTGTGAGATTGACTTGTCTGGACTTTTTGATCCAGTTATCCAAAACCAATTTTCCGTCAAGATAAAGCCTGTATCCGTCGTTGCCGTCTATCCCGATTTTGAATTTCCCCGTTTGAGGAGCCTTCAATTTACCGGTCCAACGCACTGAATAGAAGTCATAGGTCATTTTTTCCGGATCAGGACCAAAGAGTGTCCATTGAAATTGAATCTGTTTGTCATTCCTTAATATTACAGGATTTCCGGCAAATGTCACATTGTTGAAATATTCCCCTTTCAAGCCGGAAAGTCTCTTTCCATCTATTTCACAGGTTAAAAAGCCGGATGAAATTGTCTGGTAATCAATTACTTCTCTTTTACAACCTGGCGCATAATTCACCTCAACCCTTTCTCCATACAAATTTTGAATCCCTTCAAGAATACTGACCTTCTGATTGCCCGGACCGCTGTACCCGCCCAGCCTGGCTTCAGTTGCATCCAACCCGATAACAGCAATGGAATTTACGTTTTTAGAAATAGGAAGTGTTTGATTTTCATTTTTCAACAAGACGATGGATTCTAACGCTGCCTTTTTTGCCAGTCGGCGATGATCGGGATGGCCATTCCACCTTGCAGCTTCGGCTGGATCAACATATGGACTTTCGAACAATCCTAATTCAAATTTCAGCTTAAGAACTCTTGCAACAGCTTCATCAACCACTTTATTATCAATTGTTCCATCATAAAATGGAGGCGAAAACAGGCTGTGATGCTCATAGTTGGTTTGGAAAATTACGTCAAGTCCGGCTTCGATGGATTTTGCTGTTGCATCAGGATAGCTTTCGGCAGTGAAATGAAGCACATTAGCACCACCTGTGCCACCTGCATCAGAAATAACAAATCCATCAAATCCCCACTCATCTTTCAATAACTTATTAAGCAGCAAGTCACTGGCAGTGCAGGGTGTGCCATCATAGGAATTGTAGGAAGTCATTACAGAACGCGATGCTCCTCTCTTGAAACAGGCTTCGAAAGGTGGCAGGTGGATTTCTCTCATCAAACGCTCGTTCAAATGAACCGGATAGCTGTCGCGTCCTCCATCGCCAACATTGGCAACAAAATGTTTGGGTGTTGTAATAACATCCATTTTTTCAAATGCCGAAACAAATGCCACACCCATTTCTGTTGTAAGGAAAGGGTCTTCGCCGTACGTTTCTTCGGTGCGTCCCCATCTCACATCCGAAGCGATATTTACTACTGGTGAAAGCACTTGCCTGATTCCACGAGTCTTACACTCAACAGCAATGGCTTTGGCTACCGCATGCATCAATTCAGCGTTCCAGGTTGCGGCCAAACCAATGGCTTGCGGGAAAGCTGTAGCACCCGACCTTACCAAACCGTGCAAAGCTTCATCAAATGGAATGATTGGTATTCCCAAGCGTGTTTCTTCTATGAAAAATCGCTGTATTTCATTGATTTTCAACGCGGTTTCAAAGCTTGATTGGCCTTCATTGTGTTGAAGCATCTGACCTGTTGCGCCTGCTTCTTGCCCAACAGTATTTACCTGAAAGCCAAAAATTCCGGACAAATACTTTTCTTTGTCATCACCCAAATCACCCGGAATCATAAACAATTGCCAGAATTTTTCTTCGGGAGTCATCCTCGAAAGCAGATCACGAACTCTTTCCTCAACTGGTAAGGAGGTGTTTTTGTATGATTGTGCCATTACACCTGAAAAAGTGTTCGTCAGCAGTAACGAAATAAAAAATAGTTTCAAAAATTTCATTTTATTCTCCATAATAGTTTTTTACCTCACTACGATTTCATCCGCAAAAACCCATGAGGTGCCACCAGCCGAAGGATGCCAGTCAAATAGTTTTAATGTCCCTTTGATATCAAATTTTACATAGCGGAATTCTATGTTTTCTGCAGCAAAACTGAACAGTTTATTAACCTCCTCTTTTTTCTGATTGCCATCCACAAGTTTTTTTTCAACAGTAACAAAATTGATCCCGTCAACAGAAACCATGCAGGTTACAGACAATGGATGCAAAATCCAGCTTTTGGGGTCCCACAAAGTGCTGATTTCAATAGTGGAAGCATTTACTTCGGTTTCCATGTCCAGATATAATGAGAAATCCTGGCCTTCCCAACCCAGCCAGTGTACTTTGAAATCATTTGCACCGCGCACGCCATTTGTAAGATAGGAAAGATCGCCTTCGCTGTATTTTTGAGCAGGTAGTATGGATGCAGATACTTTTTTGCGAAAAGCGAGGTTTCCTTCTACCTGAACATCAATAAACCTTTTGGTTGCATGATAGTATTCTTCTGTTGTCAGTCCTGATTCATTCACCGGCGCCGATCCGCACCTGATGCTAGTCTTGTAAAACGATTCCAGAATTTCCAGCATATGCTGATGCAACACAAAATTTCCGTTCAGCTCCTGATACCAGCCTCGTTGACCAAACATATCGGCTTTCCCAATTTCCATCATAGCATATTGCAGGGGCATGCGGGCAGTTCGGACATGCAAAAGGTGATCAGGATTTTCTTTTACTGCATTTTCGGCTTCATCGAAGTATTGATTGTAAGCAATGGTATTTTCAAGCGATAGAAAAGTGTTCTGATGATTTGTAGGCGGACCGTAAATATCAAGCCACTCGCCGCTTTTAAGAATTTCGGACTGCATATGCTCAATGTATTTTCTTATCCATACACCGCCGGCTCCATAAAAGCCATTAGTAAAATCTTCGATTATTGATGACACATCAACTTCAGGGTTCCAAAGCAATTTTGCTAAAAGATAAGATTTCAATTCCGAAAATTCATGTCCAACTCCCGTGTTCGATTGCTGAAAATGTTCTTTTACATGGTTGTTGACAAAAAGCTGAATGTTGGGCTGAAGTGTGTGCAGATTTGGAAACGGGCTGATGCTATGGGCAAAGTCAACTGTATAATCCCATAAATATATATGATTGCAGATTTTGCCCCAGTCTTCCAGATCTTTTAAAAAAGATTTGCTTCGTGGATCATCGGCAATAGGTTGGCTGCGGTTGAGTTCTATTGTGCAAAGCATCACCTGAACGTTCTCCAGAGGTTTGGTTTTTAGAGGCGCCTGTCTGCTGTATTGATAGGCCAGAGTCGAAATAATCTTGTCAGGAAATTGCTCAGCCACACGGTTTACTAAATGAATAATAGGGCCCGCAGCACTTCCCTCCATTTCGATTATTTTGCTGCAGTGCTCACATTGACAGTAGGAAAAGTTGTCGTCCTGACTCACCGACCAAACCTGTTTTTCTGGTTGTTTAAGCATCTCTTCTCCCAGTTTCTCAACAATCAGCTGGTAAACATCTTCATTGGTAAGGCAAAGCTGGTCAATGATACGCTTGCCATTCATAAAGGCAAAGTACTCCGGGTTTGAGGCAAAATAGTCCTGCCAGGGAATCAGCCGATGAAAAGTATGCACATAATAGCCATCCGCAAACCTGTCTGCAATCAGATTCAGCCGGTGAAAGTCCTGATAATTCTTATCATTTGCAAAATCACCATGAACATTCCTGTAGGTGTTAGGGGAGGAATCATTGACATTTATAAAAGGAAGAATAATGTCTTTGGTCTCCGGAATGACAACATATTGCGGACTGAAATAGCGCACTCCTAAATATTGCTCAAGAAGCTCACTAACTCCATAGATGCATCCTTTGTTTTGCCCACCTTTGATAGTTATAATACTTCCTCGTGTTGCAATCGAAAAGCCATCAGCTGATGTGATTTCATCACTTTTCGAAATTAAAATGCAGTTTTCCGAAATCGGTTCATCCGCAAATATCACAGGAAAATCGCAACCTGAAATAATAAACAAATGTTCTTTCAGAAATTCTGCGGCCCTGACTTCTTCAACTGATGCGTTTTTAGGAATGCCTATGGAGTAATTGGTTTTGCCATTTTTGACAAGGGTTAATTTGTTGGTTTGGCATCCATAACATGAGATTGCTGCCAAAGCCAGAACAAAGAACCGAAATAGATTTTTCAGCATGATTTAATTCGTTAAATGCAACAAAAGAAATGTGAGGCGAACTTACGATTTATTTTGTTTAAGAAAAAAATACAGCCGTCCAACTGCTTCAATATTAATTTTATAAGGCTTTATTTAATTGAAAATTAGCAGTATAAATTTTTGTACAGGTGATTTCTTGCTGTTTTCCTTTGTAGCATCATTATTTGCAATGTCTGGAGTAAAACCAATTGTATTTCAATGTTGTTTAGTTTAGGAAACATCATAAACTTTATGTTGCTTTGAGTAAGCTTTCTTTTGTCCTTATTTTCTGAAACGATTTTATCTTAAAATGTCGAACTATAAAGAAAGTAGATTTGGGCAGTTTATTTTCTGGTCGTGTTTTCTGTTTTCAGCTGCTTTTCATTCAGCGATTACCCTTTACTCTATTGCATCTGCTTGGGCTTCGCTGTGTGTCATCAAAAACACCTCTGAACGAAATCTGGTTTTAACCCAGGTGCTGTCCTATCCGAAAAACTTTCCAATTTCAGCTGCAACGATTCGCTATTCACTATTTTTTGAACACACAGTATTCAGGTTTATTCTCTGTTACCATGGTAACCGGGCAATACGTCAAACATATTTTTGTAGCTGTCGATAAACTGAGATAAAATTTCAACTTCGTTCAGCTCAAGGAGCGCTGCATTTTGTGAAAGAATATCTTCTTCACTAAGCAAACTGAATTCAATCAACTCTATAACAATCAATCTTTTATGCAATGATATATTTTGTTTCAGATGACTAAGCTCAAATTTGATCTTGTTAAGCATTGAAGGTGAAACAGAGGCGCAGAATTGTATTTGGCTCTGCACTATCTGCTGCTTTCCGTAATTCGATAAAGAATCATTCTCCATGCAGGTTTCATAGATTTCTTGTCTTCTGTCTGATATAACTTTCATTGCTGCATAATGAACTTCAATGGATGCTTCCGTATGTAATAATAATTCTTCATGATAAACTGCTCCTATTTTGCGGAGGCTGTCTTTTTCGTTTTGGAATTTCAATGAGTTGGAGGCAATAGCTTTTTCGGTTTGCATCTGTTTGGCTTCTATTTTTGCCCAAAATGCCCGTTGCTCCCCTTCTGGTAACTTTTCTACGCGTTTTAGTTCTTCATCGGTTGGAAATCCGGAAGAAATGGTGTTATAAGTTTTGTCGCCATCAGTTTTTAATTCTTGATCGAGCCGAAACTTTATTTCCTCCAACTTTGTTGACAGCGATTCAATTTGCGCTATTAATTCAATGTTACTGTCAGGACTGTCACACATCAATTTGTTGTCGATAAGAAGTATCTGATTGTAAATTGCCTCCGTTTTACTGCTTTGGGCACATAACAAGGAACCTGTAAGCAACAGAAAAGCCGAAATTATATTTTTCATTGCTAGAGTTTTATGAACTCAACTCTTCTGTTTTTAGCCTTATTTTCAGGGGAGCTGTTTGCAATTATCGGCTCATTTTCTCCTTTGCCATCAGATTCAATTCTGTCGGTTTGAATCTGAAATTCCTTGACCAGAAATTGTTTTACATTATTTGCTCTTCTTTTCGATAGATCGAGATTCATAGCATCATCGCCATCGCTGTCGGTATGTCCTGTAATTTTTATTCTGAGATCAGTATTTTCTTTCAATACAGATGCAATCTCCTTAATTGTGCCGTAAGATTCGGGTTTTACGATATCTTTTCCTGAGTCAAAATAAATGCCGTATGTCACCAATTTACCTTCAGTGATTAATTTGCTGCGTGTGTCGGGTGATGCCGTTGTAATCTTAATATTGCTGATATATGGCAAACTTGCCCTGTCCCATCCTGTAAACCTGAATCGGTTAAATTTCGTTCCGGAATGAATGTTTGTTGCCATATCAAGGGCTTTCATGCCTTTGTGGTAGATTCTTACTCTTCGGTTTTGCACCCAGATGATGATGTGATTAACTTCTTCTTTTTCGACAACAGCCTTGCTGCTCTGACCCTCAAGCCAGTCATCCTGATCAGTATCATAACCTTTAGTCTCCCAAGATTCACTGCCAATTACGATATGTAGCCCTTTTTGTCCGGGATAGATATCATCAGTAAACTCATTGAATTCTTCTTCCTGATAAAAAGTCAGGATAGTTCCAGATGAATATTCTGCATCAGGAATAAGATCAAACTCCATGATGAAATTGGATGGAAATTCAAGCGCTTTTGTATAACAATAGGTTGCATCCTCACCGTCCATATGAAACCATTTTCCTTCAGCAATATTCACAGTCTTTACTTCGCCGCTGCTATTGCTTGCCCATAAGGCAGGAAAATCCCCGATGTTGTCTTGCGAAAAGTCTTCGTAATAGAGTATCTGGTCTCCTGGAACAAAATCATAAACAGAATAAGAAACGAGTTTTGTTTGACCGAAAATGGAAGCAGACACAAAGAAAATGCCTATCATCAGCATGTTTTGAAATTTGATTTTCATTTTGAAATCTCCTTTAAATTAATGTTTTTGTTTTAATGTTTGGTCAGCTAAAGTACCACATATAGATATCAAACACAAGTGAAAAAATGAGTAAAAAAAACAGATTGCCTCCTTTCTGAGTTTTTCAAACTCATTTTCTTTTCAACGTAAAAAGCATGTTCTGAAGTCTGATGATATCAGGTAATTCCGGTGCATGTTTATGACTAAAGATTTCAAGGCAGACTTATGAAATTGTGCCAATCCAACATTTCATTCTATATACATTTCGCCAAAATGTCAGTTATTTAATGCTGAAAACCGCATGGCACATGCTTTGATTAACACCTGCAATGAACTTAAAAAATATACAGAAATGATAAAAGGTACGATAGACGTTAAGACAGAAAACATTTTTCCGATCATTAAAAAGTTTCTCTATTCCGATCACGAGATTTTTTTGCGTGAACTTGTAAGCAATGCCGTTGACGCCACTCAAAAACTTAAAACACTTGCTTCTACAGGGCAACTGAAAGAAGAACTGGGTGATATAACCATTCAGGTGGAAGTCGACAAAAAGAAAAGAACCATCACCATTCGTGATCGTGGCATCGGGATGACACAGGATGAGGTTGAAAAATACATTAATCAGATTGCTTTTTCAAGTGCCGAAGAGTTTGTAAAAAAATTTAAAACCAAAACAGAAGCAGAAAGCAATGCCATCATCGGGCATTTTGGATTAGGTTTTTATTCTTCTTTCATGGTGTCAGAAAAAGTTGAACTTTTCACCAAGACCTACAAAAAAGGCGGAAGCACCAAACCAGTGAAATGGGAATGCGATGGCAGTCCTGAATATACCATCAGCGAAACCGACAAAAAAGACCGCGGCACCGAGATTGTGTTGCATATAGATAAGGAGAACGATGAATTTCTGGAAGAACATCGTATCCGTGAACTGCTGAACAAATACTGCAAGTTTTTGCCGGTGCCGATTCAGTTCGGAACTAAAAAGGAAGAAGAACCTATCGAAGGTGAAGCTGATGAGGATGGTAATCCCAAGACAATTTCTGTTGAAAAACCCTGGATCATTAACAATACAAATCCACTTTGGAAGAAAACTCCAAGTGAAGCCACCGATGAAGATTATAAAAAGTTCTACCAGGAACTCTATCCGATGAGCTTCGATGATCCGCTTTTCAATATTCATCTAAACGTGGATTATCCTTTCAACCTGACCGGAATCTTGTATTTTCCAAAAGTGAAGCAGAACTACGAAATTCAGCGTAACAAAATTCAACTTTACAGCAATCAGGTTTTCGTTACTGATTCTGTCGAAGGTATCGTACCTGATTTTTTGACCTTGCTGCATGGTGTCATCGATTCTCCGGATATCCCGTTGAATGTAAGCCGTTCGTTTTTGCAGAGCGATCAGAATGTGAAAAAGATTTCGGGATATATCAGTAAAAAGGTTGCTGATAAGCTCGAGGAACTTTTCAAGAAAGATCGTGAGGCCTTCGAAAAGAAGTGGGACGATATCAAAGTATTCATTCATTACGGAATGATTTCCGATGCTAAATTTTATGATCGCGCTGAAAAACTTGCCTTGCTGAAAAATGTTGATTCGAAATATTTCACCATCGAGGAATACCGTACGCACATCGAAACAAATCAAAAAGATAAAGACAATAAAACCATCTTTTTGTATGCCACAAACGCCGATGATCAATTTAGCTATATTGAATCGGCAAAGGAAAGAGGTTATGATGTGTTGCTGATGGATGGTGTGCTCGATCCACATTTTGTGAACACGCTTGAACAGAAATTAAAGGATTCATCCTTTGTGCGTGTTGATTCCAACACCATCGACAAACTGATTGTGAAAGATGATAGTATTTTGCCTTCAAAACTTGATGACAAGCAAAAAGAAGACCTGAAAGCATCATTTGAAAAGGTAATAGACTCAAAGCAGTTTGATGTTTCATTTGAGCATTTGAGCGAAACCGATATGCCTGTAACCATCACCCAGAACGAGTTTATGCGGCGTATGAAAGATATGAACGCACTTGGTGGCGGACAGATGATGGGTTTCGGTGAGTTTCCTGATCATTACACCCTTGTGGTGAATGCAAATCATGCGGTGGTGGCTGGCCTTACAGAAAAAGACGAAGAAGAAAAGGTTAAGGTTATCCAGCATCTTTATGATCTTGCACGCCTGTCAAAAAACCTCCTCAAAGGCAAATATCTCAATGAGTTTGTCAAAAGAAGTTTGATGAAAATTTAATAGGCTGCATTCAATTGAAAAGCAGTCAAGGAATTTTTATGCTAATGGAAACAATCCCTGACAGATGTTCATTCTTGTCAGGGGTTTCTTTTTTTTATCACAACGCTTTTGAGTTGGAACGCCAAAACGCTCTCTAAACTTTACAGTGTTAATTATTCTCGCGTTTTTACCCAAATTAAATTAATTGTATAATTTAGCAGTTCAAAAACCATCTGAAATGAAAAAAAGCATCATCATCATTGCGGTTCTCGCATTACTAGTTTTTGCCTTTTACGGCTTTTTTAAAAACACCTATAATACCATGGTTCAAAATGGTGAACAGGTAGAATCACAATGGGCTCAGGTAGAGAACGTATATCAACGGCGTGCCGACCTTATCCCAAATCTGGTAAACACAGTGAAAGGTTTCGCAGCGCAGGAGCAGGATGTCCTTATCGGCGTTGTGGAAGCACGTGCCAAAGCTACTTCAGTCAATCTGAATGCAGAAAATTTAACCGAAGCCAATATGCAGGCATTTCAGCAGGCACAGGATGGCTTGAGCGGCGCATTATCACGCCTGATGGTTGTGGTTGAAAAATATCCTGACCTCAAATCAAACCAAAACTTTCTTGAGTTACAGTCTCAACTGGAAGGCACTGAAAACAGAATCACTGTTGAACGCATGAAATTTAACGAAACTACGCGTACCTACAACACCTACATCAAGTCTTTCCCTCAAACCATGCTCGCCGGCATGTTTGGTTTTGAAGAAAGACCTTATTTTGAAGCAGCTCAGGGCTCCGAAAAGCCTCCTGTTGTTGATTTTAATTGAGTTTTTGCCATGCCAAATGCAAAGAATTTTTTCAGCAATGAAGAAAAAGAGGCTATAAAAGCTGCAATCATGAAAGCAGAGCGCGACAGCTCAGGCGAAATCAAGGTGCATATCGACAACTATTGCAAAGAAGATGTTCTTGACAGGTCAGCTTTTTTGTTTGAAGAGCTGGGAATCATCAAAACTGAGCAACGCAATGGCGTGCTTTTTTACCTGGCTGTAAAAGATAAAAAGTTTGCCGTCATCGGCGATTCCGGGATCAATGCATTGGTAGAAGAGAATTTTTGGGAAGATGTAAAACACCTTTTGACTGAACATTTCAAGCGTGGGGAGTTTGCTGCGGGTCTCGCTGCAGGCATCAACCGTGCTGGCCTCAAACTAAAAAAACATTTCCCCTATCAGAAAGATGATATTAATGAACTCAGCGATGAAATATCCTTTGGTGCTTAGCGGTATCAACCGCACTTCCGGCTTGTCGGTGTTGTTATTGACAGCACTTTTTGTGCTTAATCTAACATCCCTCACAGCCCAGATTCCACCTCCTCCCAACCCTCCAAAACTGGTAAATGATTATACTGGCACGCTGAATCAGGCGCAGGTTTCGAATCTTGAGCAGAAGTTAGTGAACTACAACGATACAACCTCCACACAAATAGTAGTTGTGCTCGTGGAAGATCTGGCCAACTACGATGTTGCAGATTTTGCTTTCAAAATCGGCGAAAGTTGGGGTGTCGGTAAAGCAGGGTCTAATAATGGTGCCGTTATTCTCATAAAACCAAAGACTGATCGTTCGCGGGGAAAGGCATTTATCGCTACAGGCTATGGTTTGGAAGGTGCGATACCTGATGCATTGGCAAAACGCATTGTAGATGTTGAAATGATTCCTTCTTTCAGTCAGGGCGACTATTACACGGGCATCGATAATGCAGTCAATGCTATCATCAGACTTGCTTCAGGGGAGTATACTGCTGATCAATATGCACAACAAGATCTTGGTGATGCCTGGTTTATTCCGATCATTATCATCATCCTCATCATTTTCCTGATGAAATCTTCACAGTCATCAAACCAAATTGGTGGCTCCAAATCTTCAAGCCTTCCCTTTTGGACAGCTTTATGGCTTGCAAGTCAGGCTGGCAGAAGTCATTCAGGCAGCTGGGGTAATTTCTCGGGCGGCTCACGTGGCTTCGGAGGTGGTGGAG
>JAGXRB010000100.1 GCA_018336075.1 Bacteroidota bacterium | reverse complement strand
AGTCCAATTTTCGCTCACTCAATTGGCCTAACATTTCTAACCTTCGGCATTATACCATGACAGCTTTTGGATTCATTTATAATTCACTTTGGTATAACACCAATTAATCATTATCATTCATTCCAAATTTTTTCATCCTTCTGTCGAGCGATTGCCAGGTAACATTGAGTAAAGTTGCGGCTTTTGATTTATTGTTGTTACTTTTTTCCAAAGCTTTCTCGATTGTCCGTTTTTCCAGATTTTCGAGGTCGAAATCATCCTTTTCGCGTACAATTTTCGTTTTAACTGATGCAACTTTAAAAATTGGAAAGTGTTTTAATTCCAATTGTTGATTATCGCACAGAATTAGTGCACGTTCGATCAAATTTTTGAGTTCTCTTACATTTCCGGGGAAGTGATAGTTTTTCAGTTTATTTATTGCTTCATCGCTTATGCTATTTATATTGACATTCAATCTGTTCGAAAAAACAGCAATAAAATGCTCTATGAGCAACGGAATATCTTCAGTTCGCTCGCGAAGTGGAGGAAGTTGAATAACAAAAGTACTCAGTCGGTGAAATAAATCACTCCTAAACTTTTTCTCCTCTGTCATCTCTTCAAGTAGTTGATTCGAAGCTGCAATCACCCGAACATCAACGTCGATCGTGTTTTGAGCACCTACCTTTCTTATTTTTCGCTCCTCAAGTGTCCGTAATAGTTTGGCCTGCTGACCCAAAGGCATATCGCCTATTTCATCCAGAAAAAGCGTGCCTTTCGAAGCAGTTTCAAACCATCCTGTTCTTTCATCGATGGCGCCGGTAAAAGATCCCTTTTTGTGTCCGAAAAACTCACTTTCAAAAAGACCATCAGTTATTGCAGAACAATTTACGGAATGAAAATTATTTTTGCTTCTGTTGCTGAGTAAATGAATTCCATGGGCAACGAGCTCTTTTCCGGTGCCGCTTTCGCCCATAATGAGCACACTTGTGTTGTCGGTTGATGCAACACGTTGCATCATATAGCTAACTTCCTTGATCGCGTTGCTTTCTCCTACCATAGGAGAGCCAAGATTCAAATAAAGTTTTTCGGAAAGTCTTGCAATTGTTTTTTTACTCGATTCCAGCTGACGACTTAATTCAATAAATCTGTGTGTACGTTGAATTGCATGGTTTACATCCAGGAGTTTAAATGGCTTCTGAAAGTAGTCAGTAGCACCATTTCTCAATGCTTCAATGACACTGTTCATGTCACCATGCCCTGATATCATGATTACTTCGACACCATTATAATTTGATTTGATGTGTTTTAATACTTCAAGGCCATCCATTTCTGGAAGCTTGATATCAACAATAGCGATATCAATTGAATAGTTTTCAAAAATCGCAAAGGCCTGTGAAGGTGATGATGCAATGTGCACAAGATAATTTCGCTTGAGGAGGTACTCTGAAATCTCATCGCGAACCCTCTTTTCATCATCCAGAATCAAAATATTTAATACTTCCATAATTAGTCTTTATAGATGGGTAAAAAAATTGATATTTTGGTGAACTCGCCTTCTTTACTCATCACTTCGATATTTCCATGCATATCCCTAATGATTCCATAAGAAATTGATAACCCAAGTCCAGTGCCTTCTTCTGCTTTTTTTGTAGTAAAAAAAGGATCAAAAATATTATTCAGTATATTTTCTGGAATGCCAACTCCATTGTCTTCAACTTCAATACCGGCAAACTTATCTTTTGTTAGAATTGACATCAAAATCCTTTTATTGTAATCTGCACCTATATTTTTAGATTTCTTTTCGACAGCATGTTTGGCATTACTTAAAATGTTTAATAAAACCTGCTCCAATTGCAAAGGATTACCAATGACCTTTAAAGTGGGATCTTTTACAATTATTTTAAGATCGATGTAATGATCAATAAAAAGTCTGTTGACCAAAAGAAGTGTGTTGTTAACAACATCAACAAGGTTGATAGGGAAATGGTTGTTGTAGTCTTGTTCGCGAGAAAAAAGCCTGACATGATTTATTATTTCTCTGATTCTTTCAATGTCGCTGAACATTAATGAAATCTTGTTTCTGATATATTCCTCTGAAATCTTATTGGTGTTAAGATCATCAAGAATATTTTCAATACTCATTGAAATGCCACCCAAAGGCTGGTTAATTTCATGCGCTATTCCTGCAGATAATTCGCCAAGTGATTCAAGTTTAGATTTTTGTAAAAACAACTGTTGTTGCTTTTCTCTGTGTTTAAGTTCTTTTTTTACCCGCTCTTCAAGATTTAGATTAAGATGCAGTAATTCATGCTCAAACCTTTTCCTGGCATCTACATCAGTAAGAAAAGTCAGTACTGCAAAGTCGTTTTCCCATTTTATCAAACTTGATTTAATTTCGACCCATTTTTCATTTTCACTGGCATCAATAATTTTGATGTCATATGATATCATTGCATTTTCTCCAGTTAAACGTTTATTATAGTTCTGTGCAACAATTTCCTTAAATTCCGGATGTATAATATCTAAAAAAGACTTTCCGGTAAGCTGGTAAGGGTAAAAACCAGTAAGTTCATAAAATCTTGGATTTATAAATTGAATTTTGGAGTTTATCGACAAAAAGATACCGTCATTGGCATTCTCAAAAACAAGCCGGTATTTTTCTTCACTTTGCTTTGATAATTCCTCAGCAAGTTTTCTCTCTGAAATTTCAATTTCAAGCTTTCTTGTTCGTTGTCGTACACGTAACTCAAGTTCTGCATTAAGTTTTTTTAATTTATCCTCGATGCTTGACCGATAGATTGCAGCTCCAATGATATTTGCTGCAGTCATTAAGGTATTGGTTTCAGAGATTGTCCATATTCGTTCATACAGACAATCATCGAAGCCAATAAAACCAAACCATACGCCTTCGACATATATGGGTACTGCAATAATTGAGACGATATCCTGAGATTCGATTAATTGTCTTTCTGCATCAGGGAAATTTTTTACAAGTCCAAAAACAGTTTTTTTCTCTTTGAATATTTCTGCCCATCGTATGAATGAAGGATCTTTAACAGACAATTCCTGCAAAATCAGGTTATCCATCTCAGGTTTTATTCCTTCTGCTATCCATTCATGGGTCTGTTTAATATATTCCTCATTGTCTTTTTTGAATGCTTCAAAAATGTACACACGACTTACTTGTGCACCTTGTCCAAGCCTTGAAAGCACATAATCAATGCTTTTTTTGCTATATCCAAATTGAATAAGACGTTCGCCGACCTCACTTACTGCCTGAAGAATCTGCTCATTCCTAAAAAGGCTAAGTTCAGCTTTAATTCTTCGTTGCTCCTCAAGAAACATTTTTTTCTCAAGCAGAATTTCATGTACCTGTTCATCAATTATTCGAAAAAGCTTATGATTCTCTACTGGCTTAAGCAAGAAAACCTTAACACCAATATCAATGGCTCTTATAAAATAATGAGATTCACTGTAAGCCGAAAGAAGTATTATGCGGGCTTGCGGATTTATCTTCTTTATCATAACAGTCATATCAAGACCGTTCATCAATGGCATTTTGATGTCTGTTATAACTAAATCCGGGGTATATTTTTGATAAATTTCAAGTCCTTGTTGGCCGTTTTCAGCCAGATATACGTTTTCAACTCTATCTCCAAGGAGCTTACTGTAGACCGTCCGAAGAATTTTTTCATCGTCAACAAACAATACCGAAATTTCCGACTTTTCCATTTAAGAAATTAAAGAAATTAATGGAAATACTTTTTTTCACCTGCCAAGATACTCGTTTTTAGGTAGTTCTCTGCTGGAGGCAACGGACATGACCATCGCTCATCATAGGCACAGTATGGATTATAAACTTTGTTGAAGTCAAGTGTTATTCGATCAGATTGAGGTATTTCAATATCGAGATACCTTCCACCTCCATATGTCAGATTTCCATTTGAAAGATCTTTAAAAGGTATAAAAAGTCCCCTGTAATCTGGTTTATTTAAAAGAAGATCAAGATTTTGATAAGCCGAAAGTTTATAACTTGTATCATTGAGTGTAAAACTCAATGTTCCGTATTTTCTGTAAACTGGCTGTCTGTCAGTGGTGGTAGGCATTTTGAATGAAAGCTCACTTGTATCTACCACAAATGTTGCATCAAACCGGTAATTTGTATCTACATCAAAATAATCCAGTCCTCTGAACTTTTCAACTTCTGATTTATTTAGCGGGGAGGTCAAAGTATCTTCAAAATACCTGTCTTTCTCAAATCGTGAGCTTATAATATTATCAATATATCTTCCTTCAATTATGCTCTTTCGGAATTCACTTTCAGCAGGATAAAAAAAGAGTCTGCTATAAAAATAGCTAATGAGTTCACTGAAAACAATTCTGAAACCCCGACTTGTTTTATACCAACTCTTAGGTTCAAAAGATAGATCAGTGTCTGCAATAAGACCGATTTTCATTGTGGGAAAAGCTTTTCTGAACATAAGGTAAGAACGTCTGGAGTGCGCTCCCATTGAATATAAATCAAAACTTCCGACTTTTGAATCCCACTCCTCGAAAGTCATTTTTAACGCTACTGCTGTTGCATATGTGCGATCGCGTAGAATAGTATTTGGGATGGTTGTAGTATAAATTGTATCGCGAAAATAATATCTGCGCATGGTTTCTTTTGAAGCATCGGCCATGTTTGAAAAAGGCGATGAATGCGTCCATTGTGTTATTGGAACACCAGTTAAAATCATGTACTCGTAGCTATTGCTTCGGTAATAGTCGATTGCATTTTTTAAACCTGAATCTGGAAGCCAGCCTTCGACAACCAATATCTTAGAAACAGGTGTAGTATTTTGTGCCAGAAATGGATAGGTGAGTTTCAAAAGGATAAAACTTCCTAAAAAGAATATACCAACTATTAAAAATCCTCCCAGCAAAGTTGGTGAATACACTTCTTTTTTGTTAAAAAACAGCCCCATAAAATACTTTTAATATTTTGGAGCAAGATAGCTATTTTTGCGATACATAAATCAATAAAATGAAATTACACAATTACAGAAAACAATATTCCAGAGACCTATTGGATGAAACTCAAGTACCTGTTGATCCAATTGTTTTATTCCAGCAATGGTTTGAACTGGCATTAAAACAACATGCCCACGAAGCCAATGCAATGGTATTATCAACGGTTTCTGAGAATAAGCCTTCTGCCAGAGTGGTTTTACTCAAAGAGGTTTCTGAAGGAGGCTTTGTTTTTTTTACAAACTATCAAAGCAAAAAGGGCATAGAGTTAGACACAAATCCGTTTGCGTGCTTAACTTTTTTCTGGCCTGAATTTGAACGTCAGATCAGAATTGAGGGTTCAGCAAAGCGTGTTTCGGATGAAATATCTGATAACTACTTCAACAGCAGACCTGAACAAAGTAGGATTAGTGCAATTATCTCCCCACAAAGTCAAGTTATTGCTTCTAAAGCAATCCTTGAGAATAAAAAAAATGAATTTGTAACGAAGGCTGAAAATCTAAAAAGACCTTCATTTTGGGGAGGTTATTGTTTGTTCCCTGATGCGATTGAGTTCTGGCAGGGTAGGCCTGACCGTCTGCATGACAGGGTTAAATATGTCAAAAACGGCGGTGATTGGTTAATTCAAAGACTAGCACCTTAAGGCAATCTTCAAAAAAAATCAACAATCAAGAAGAGCGAAAATTTTGTTTTGCCAATTGATTTTTTCAGATCTTGAAATCTATTTCATTGAATTCAGTTCTGATACCAGCCTTTCGATTTGATCATTTGAAAAGCCTTTTTCTTTGGCGGCCTCTTCCAGCGTGCCCCATACGGGTTCTCCACATGCAATACATCTGATGCCTTTTTCCATCAGAAATTTTACAGAAAATGGATGATTGCGCACCAACTCTTCAATTTCAATTTCTTTAATGATCATTTTTCTTAGATTAAATTAAAGAATGAATTTCACATAAACACCTCATAACATGATAAAGATGAAATACTTAAGAATAAACGCTATATTAGTCTTTAGGTTGATGTTGTGGCCTTAAAAGATCATTTACGGTTTTTACCGGATTAAAAGTAATTAATGGTGTTTCTACAAACACTGTTATCCAGTCTGCCATCGCTCCATTCCAAAGTCCGGGCAGCTCAAGTGCTTTCAAGTCGCGTCCATCTTTTGATTTAACTGAAATAAACCCTGTATCAGGATCAACATACTCACGTAAATCAAATTTCACACCTTCAAAATTATACATACTGCAAACAAGATCTACGGGATTGAAATGAGTTGATTTTGCTACAATTTCCTCTTGCAACGGATCTTTGAGATTCATTTGAGATGACTCAACTACCTGAAGCGAGATTTCTCCTTCTGTATTTTTAACCCAAAAAGGGCCACCACCAGGTTCTCCTTCATTTTTAACCATACCGCAAATACGCATCGGACGGTTGAGTTTGTTGAACAAGAAGTCTATTTTTTCAATTTCGCTATAGCCATCGAAGGCATCAGGTATATCAATCATGAGTTCATCAGCAGCAAACGCCTTGATTTCATTCAGCTCATCTTCTTCAAGATTTCCTCCATCAAGCAGGTCAAGGTAATCAAAAGATTTTTCCTGAAGCTGCATTAATAAACCTCCAATAGCTTTTTTATAGGTGTAAGTTTCATCTCTTAAACGGTCGGGTACAATATTATCAATGTTTTTTACAAATATGATGTCGTCATCCAACTCATTGAGATTTTCGATCAAAGCGCCATGACCACCTGGCCTGAAAACAAGGGTGTCATCATTATTCCTGAAAGGCATGTTTTGCATGTCTACAGCAATTGTATCTGTCGATGGCTTTTGTTCAGAGTATTTTATGTCATAACGGATATTAAAACGGGCTTCAAACTTAGGTACAATTTCATTCATAACCGCATCAAACTTGTCGCGGTGTTCCGGGGAAATCGTAAAGTGAACTTTGGCCGTTTTGTCTTCGTTGGTGCAATAATTTGCTGCTTCAACCAAATGTTCTTCAATAGCCATGCGATGTTCATTGCTGTAGGAGTGAAAACGCAGCAGTGCTTTTGGCAGGTTGCCATAGCCAAGACCATTATCAAGGATAAGAAATTCAATTATTTTTTTATAATCCTTTGAGCTTAAAAGTTCTTCAATTTTAAAACCAGAAGCTTCTATCTCATTTGCCAGATCTTCATAGAATGCAAATGAGTTCAGATTTTTTAAAAAATACCCCACACTGTTAAAATCATTCTGATTCTCTATTTCATTTATGGCTTTCTCAGAACCATCGAAATTTTGGACGAATTCGAAAAGATGTTTAAACATCCTGCTGGCGGCACCAGAAGCTGGTACAAATTTCAAAGCGTTGTAATTGTTGATGTTTGAATCAAAATGCCTGACCAGTTCGCTTGTTTGTTCATTTGAAAGTTTGATCATACCTCTTTTTAAAGTTGCTGGTGCAACAAGTCTGATGTATGGGAATCCTTTGACAAACGTATTGATTTGCTTCTCAATTTGTTCAATTTCAATTCCTTTTGACTTGATCTGTTGAAGATCTTTTTGATTAAATTCCTGCATAATATAATGAGTTGAATTATTTTCAAAAGTACGATTTGATAAAGACAAAACAAGCCTTGTGATAAAAAAACTTCCTTGATTTTTTTTCAAAAAAACATTTTTTAATTAAAATATTGTTTTACTTTTGCACAACTTTTTGCCCAGGTGGTGGAATTGGTAGACATACCAGCTTGAGGGGCTGGCGCCGGTTACGGTGTGCAAGTTCGAATCTTGTCCTGGGCACTTTTATTTAAGGGTGTTTTTAGCCCAAGTGGCGAAATTGGTAGACGCGCTACATTCAGGGTGTAGTGACCTTAAGGTCGTGAAAGTTCGAGTCTTTTCTTGGGCACCTGAAATTTTAAATGACTTTGAAAAATTCAGTTTTTCAAAGTCATTTTTTTTTGAGGTAGGGTTATTCAGGAAACCAGCGTCTTCGGATGGCATCAGCCGTTCCATCCTGTTGAATAGCAGAAAAAGTTGTTTGCCACTGATTTACAATTTCAACATGTGTAGTTTTGGAAAATGTAATGTAGTAATCTGATGACATCAATGAGAAGACAGGATTCACCTGGCTGTACTGATAGCCTTGATTCCTCAGAATATCAGGAAAAGTAACTTCAGAACAAACAAAAGCATCTATCTCACCATTCAACAACTTTTCGGTCAGGACAGCAGGGTCGCTATTTGATATAAGATTTGTGAAACCAAGATTACGGAGATGCTGATCAGAAAACCATGAACTAACAGTGCCCACAGATGTCAGATTCATCGCATCCTCAATGCTGTTGATAACAATAGATGAACCAGCAAGGGTATAGAAATAGGTCGAGTTTGTTCCAATAGGCCCTACCCAATGAAATAAATTTTCTCTCGCTGGTGTTCGATCCATCGTAAAGAGGCAAAAATTTGGATTAATCAGTGCAAGCTCATATCCATTGCTCCAAGTTGACAATTTTATATCCACGAAAAGTCGGTTTCTTTTCATGATTTCTTTTGCGATATCCGATCCAAAGCCGGTTATTTCGCCGTAATTGTTCATAAATGTGATAGGAGGGTAGGATTCTGTATAAATTTGGATAGTGCCAGGAAAGTCAGAAGAGTTGAAATATTTCTGATAAAGCTGTTTTAGAAAGCCATTACTCTTGAGCCGGTCAATTTCAACCTGAAAATCTGCAACTACATCATCAGGAATCAATTTGTTAAACGCAAAATAGATCATTTCAGTTTTGATTGGCAAAACCTCCTTCAGTGTATAAATTGATAGTTGCATGGTATTTAGCACAGCCTCAGCGGTTATTTTATCAGAAGGATATAGATCTATTTCACCACTTATAAGCTTAGAAATTGCGTCCTGATGATCGTTGCAGTAAACAAGATTTGTAAATCCCTGTTGGACCAGAAACTGCTCAATCGTATAATCCCTTAAAACACCAATGCTATTTACTGTTTTAGCCTCTTCCAGTGAATTAAGGTTAAAATGGTTTTGTGCCAAGGCATAGAAAAACCAATCCATGGTAGCAATTGGACCAGCCCATTTGAAAAGATCTTTTCGTTCAGTGTTTAAACTCGTTGCAAAAAGAACGGCATTTTGAGTTGTCTGTGCAGTTTGATATGCTTCATCCCATTGCATAACATTTACATCAAACGGGATATTCAGACTTAAACAGATTTCTTTCAATACATCGGGCGCCAAACCTGTCAATTTGTCGTCCTCAATGAAGTTAAATGGTTCAAAATTCTCGGTGATGAAAAGAAATTTGAATTGGTAATCTTTTTTACTTTCTTTATTGCAACTGGTTAAAATCAAGAAAGTTAATAACAAGATGAAACTAATAGTTTTTATTTGTGTTTTCATATTCATAAGATTTGTCTGGATTAATTTGGCCTGTTCAAAGCTAGTAAATTCATTTTCTCTACTTCTTTAAACCGAATGTGGAATAGATGCCAAACATTGAAACTGGTTTTCCATTTACCCAATCCCACATACCACTGTAGAAGACTGTAAAGGGCTGCTTTTTGAAAAAACTGTATTCTACCCTTGGCCCTGCAGCATACATTTGATAGAATCGAATCATTTCGGCTCCAAATTTAAATTTATTTACATGATAAAAAGCCATGATATCCCAACGGTGTCGCTCTCCGCCATATTCAAAAGCTGCAAAACCGGAAGCTTTTTTTCCAGAATAATTGATTATCGGAGAAATTCTGAAAATTTGTTCTTCGTTTGTTTGAAAGCCCGCTAAAAAACTAAATGAAAGTCCTTTGACAGGTGTATAAGTTGGCCCAACCAAACCCTCGCCCCAACTGCTTCCCTGTGTTGCATTTACATAAAAATACGCAGATATTCCCCAGTTTTTACTGAAAGACTGTCCGGAATAATGTGTAAAAATTGGCATAAATCTACCATCGTACACAATATTATATTGGTTCAACTTGAAAATGGCCTGACTCTTTGATGTTATTGAAAGCGAAGTAACGACCAAAATCAAAAACAATGTTTTAAATTTCATAAGCTTGTAATTTCAGGATTGCTTTTCGGGGATGGTGACAATAAATTCTGTCGACTCTCCCGGCTCAGATTTAACTTCCAGTTTTCCTTTGTGAATTTTATTTACTATATCAAAACTCATTGAAAGACCCAGTCCTGTTCCTTTACCCGTTGGTTTTGTTGTAAAGAAAGGGTTAAAGATTTTTTCGATCACATGTTCAGGAATTCCTGTTCCATTATCTTTGACCCGAATCTCTATTTTTTCCTGAATTTTTTTCGTGCTTACGATAACTTCAGGTTTAAAACCAGGCAGGTCTTTCTTTGATTTCTCGTCAACTGCATAAAAGGCATTATTTAGAATGTTGAGCAATACCCTGCTTATTTCCTGCGGCAAAACACTTGCTTTTCCAACGGCAGGATCGAGATTGGAACGTATGGCAGTATTGAAACTTTGTTCTTTTGCCCTCATACCGTGATAGGCAAGATTTACGTATTCTAAAACAAGGTTGTTGATGTCGATTTCTTCAAATTCGCCTGTTTTGCCTCTTGAATGCTGCAACATCCCTTTAACAATACTTTCAATTCTTTTACCGTGATCCGTTATTTTGGCAAGATTTCCTCTAATGAGTCCAATTACATCTTCGACATCCTCATATTTTTCAACCGGGATATTATCTTTTACTTCTTCAATTGTCTCAAGGAGCTCAGAGGCAAGATTCCCTGAAAGTTTAGCGAAGTTATTGACAAAATTCAATGGATTTTGTATTTCATGTGCGATTCCAGCTGTCAATTGACCTAACGAAGCTAATTTTTCAGACTGAACAAGCTGATCTTGGGTGTCTTTCAGGTTATGAAGTGTATCCTGAAGGTCTTCCAGAATCCTGGTTCTTATAATGGCAGAAATGATGTGCTCCTTTGAGTTTTTTATCAGGCTGATATCCCTTGTCTCAAAAGCATTTTGTCTGCTAAAGTTTTCGAAAATCAAAAATGCTTCGATTCTATTCTCAATTCTAATAACAAGAACCATCATTGATTTTGGTTTGACATACTTTTTCAGTACATCAAACTCATCGTATGATGAAAACTCTGATTTAACAAATATGTCTTCAAAGACTTCTTCAGTAGCTTTTAGATATCTGTTTTCAGCTTGTGCCAATGGAATTGTAAGCTGGTTTATTTCTGCAAATGAATACCCAACGGAAGCTTTGTAGCGATAAACATCTAAGTTTTTATCATAAACAAGAGCAACAGATTTCTCGGCAGCCCGAATAATCTTCATCTTTTCGAGCAAGGATTGTAGTAAATTCTCGAAATTTACTTCTGCATTGATTGATTTTATTGCAGAATTGATTTTCTCCAGTTCGTCGTTTTTGTTTGCAAGCTCTTGTGATTGATTTTCAATCTCCTCTTTTTGCATTACAATTTCAGCTGTACGATTTTCAATGCGCTCTTCAAGTACACGTTTTTCTTTTATTAAGCTACGATTACGCAAAACGACAATTAAGTAAATAACTCCGGAAGTGACCAAAAGATAAAGAATTATCGCCCAAATTTTTGTATACCATGGGGAAAGAACTTGAAAATTAACGGTTGCCTCATTGGCAACTTCACCAAAAATATTTTTTGCTTTTACCCTGAAAACATACCTACCACCGGGAAGATTTGTGTACTCCTTGTTCGACTGACTTGTCCAGTCATTCCAGGTGTCATCAAAGCCCTCAAGATAATATTGGTATTGGATTTCACTTTTCACAGCATAGAAAGGTGCACTGAAGTCAAAACGTAAGGAGTTATTTGCATAATCAAGCACCATTTTCTTATCGTCATAAACACCATTACCAGCATATAAAACTGAATCGTTATTGAGGGTAATTTTACGAATCAGGCCAGGGAAGGGTTTGGCGTTTTTGTTTAGAATTTCAGGGTTGTAGCGGATAAGTCCATCAGGGCCACCAAACCATGTGATGTGATTTTCTTCTGGATAAATACTCCAAATTACATTATCCTTAACCGGTAAAAATGGTTGAGCCAACAGTGTGTAGACAGAATCTTCATTAAAAAGAACTTTAATATGCGTTTCGTCCCCTTCGGTAACCCAAATATTTCCTCTTTTGTCAGGAATAATCAACGAATACCATTCTTTTGAAGCACCTGCTATTTGTTTAATGATTTGTACTGAGTCAAATTTTTGATTCAGTTCGTCAAAAACAAAAATTCCTTGCCTGCTCGCTACACTTATAGCATTATTGAGCAGATTTATTGAAATTCCTGCTTCTTCAGGTAAGCCGTGCTGCTGATTGAAGAGCTCAAGTTTAGATTCTCCTGGATTAAAACTGAAAACGCCTTGAGTAAGCGATGTGCCCCAAATATTACCTGATTCATCTGTTTTAAGCTTATTGATTTTATCGTCGATGCCATCAATTTTGCGATAAGTCCATTGATTTTTTTCACTATAGAGCTTGTATAATCCACTTGTTTCTCCAACAAAAATACTGGCAAGATCTTTCTTTGAGGTAGCCAATGACAATGCAAAAACATCATTTATCTTAATGGCCTTTCTGTTTTTTAGCGTAAATATCCCTTGGGATGTAGCTGCAAATAAATCGCCTTTGAATGGTATGATGTCCCAGCAAGCCGAAATTATTTCCTTTACCGGAACAAATCCAAACAGGCTTTCGTCATAATAAAACAATCCCTGATAGGTGGCAACATACAAGGTATTCTCGAAACGAACAATTTGATTTACCGCTCCGTCGAGGCCAGAGTTTTCATTGAAATAGCTAAAAGACGAAGGTATTTCGATCATAGAAATACCATTGTTCAATGCAGCCCAGATCACATTTTCGTTGCTTTGGTAGAGTGTTCTGACAAAACTGTTTTGCAGGTTGGCTTCTTTGTTAATAATCTGCTGTATTTTCCCTTCAACATTGATGATAATGATCCCTATACGCGATGTGCCGAGCGCAAATGTGCCATCTGATAGTCTAAGACCTGATGTCACCGGATTTTTCATCAAAAGATCATTCACTTCAGTGTTGAATTTTCTTATTTTCGATGCACCCATAAGAAATAATCCCTGTGTGCTTGAAGCTATCAAAATTTCATCGTTGTCATAAGGTATCATCGCTGTGATGATTGTCGCTGTTGAGAAAATACCACCATCATCAATATTTTTAAGCTCAGCTAAATCATATTTTACCAATCCTATGTCTTTAAGCTGCAAATAAATTTGATCTTTAACCAAAAAAGCCCCAAGAATCTCATTTTGAGCATTCCAAACAGTCGTTTTTCCGTCAGCAAACTCAAAAATTATGTAGTCTGAAATGAAGTAAACTTTATCATTCTTAATGAAAATCTGCATGATTTCATTAAATTGCGGATAGTTTTCTTGAAAATCTTTTAACAGACTAACAAAAAATAATTGTCCATTTGCATTTGTTTCAAGAAATCCAATCTCACCGCGCGCACCAACAAATACTCTTCCGGTTGAATTTACAGCGAGTGCTGAAACTTTAGAGCCATTTTCAGTTGGGATTAATTGCCAGGTTTCGCCATCATACTGCATGACACCAGCGAAATTGCCGACATAAACAAAGCCGAATTGGTCACTGCATATGGCAAAATTTTGTGCGTGTGCACGGTATTCTGCAGTGGTGTAATTTTTTAGAAATGGAAGTCCTACTTCATGCCCGGATTGACCGATTGATAAAACCGGCAGTATCAAAAACAGGAAAGTTTTGATCAAGTTATTCATAATCCGTCAATTAATCGTTTGTATTTGGTTGATGCTAAGAAGCTTTTCAGTTTGCACCGCTGTATTTGTCATAAATTCATACAAAGCTGTCAAGGGAAAGGCTACTACAATGCCATTGTCGCTCCTCAGATATGCAGTATGTGTCAACTGATCAACATGATTCTCAATATTCATATCTTTTTCAAAACGTATTTTAGGAAACATGTTTAGAAAACCAATAATTTCAGTTTCTGGAACTGTCGAAAATATTTCGGTACCTTTCAAAATGGCGATTTTTTCAAAAAGAAGTATTGCTTTGTTTTCACTGCGCGCTTTGATGGTTTTTTCTGTTTCCAGAATTTTTCTATTTCCCGTTTTTCTCAGTCTTAACATGATATCTTCATAATAAGCATTGTTGTATTGAAATAAAGTCCATGCCGATATTTCACTTAAAAGTATATCGGGATGAACCAGATTTGCTGAAAGTATCTTTTCTGTCTGCATATTTTCAAGTTGTTCTGTATCAGCCAGCAAACTTATTGCACAGGCCTTGGTATATCTGCTAGTCAAGGAATATTCTTTATTGAGAATGTCATAAAACCGTCCGACAGGTTCCATTTTTTCTTGTGGGAATCTATACGAAAAGCGATTAAGTCTTTCCTGTATTGGCAAATCTTCAAAAACGGGAAAGAAAATCTCTTTGATGTCATCACTGATTAGCATATCGCCTATTTCCAGGGCATAAACTTTTGCATTTGGGTCTTTACTTTCAATATGTTCACGGATATGATGAATTGTTTTCATATCGTAGAGCAGTGAAAGCAGCAGAAAAACATGTTCTTTTTGACCTTCAAGCTCAGCTAGCAAGGCCATTTTTAAATCAAAGGCAAGAATATAAGTGCTCAAATCCTGCAATGTAGCCAAAATCCAGAGAATATATTCTACAGATTCTTCAATCATAATCTTTAATGCAGGAGCTTCTGATGCATTGGCTTTATACTTTCTGTTGCTTAAAGAAATCAAAGCTTGTCTGGCCACATCTTTGTTAGGAAAATGTATTTTGTCACGCAGCAGCTTAATAGATTTTGGTCCTTCGATGAATTCATATATTTTTAGAATTCTTATCTGAACCTCAATTTGAGCATTAGACTTTTCAAACAAATGTTCCAGCTCAGTGAAAATGGGCTCTCCAATTTGCTGTATAGCAATCATTGATGCACAGGCAAAGTCAGGATCTGAAAGATTTTCGGTAATAAATTGCCAAAGTTCATATCTTTTTATTTTGCCACTTGCAATAATTACAGCCCGTTTGACATCGAAATCAGCATCTTTTTTAAGGATATGAAGCAGTTTAATTGTATTGTATCTACCAGATGAACCCAACAAGCGCGCAGCTTTCATTCTGTCGTTTGATTCAGGGGATTTGCAAAGCCCTGCAATTTCTTCAAAATGAATGCTTTCAGCAAATTCCAGTTCTTCAATAGTACTTTGGATCATTGCATTCAGTTTCACGGAATGAGTTTTACTTATTTGGGACTTCAAAAACCCAATTGCATTGACCATTTGAAGTTCACTCATTTTTTTAAGAATGATAAACTTTATGGCTTCCGGGGCTTCTTCAAAAATATTAATTAAAGTTTCTTCAGCTAAAACAGGCTTGGCGGTTTCACAAATGTTGAAAATCTGATTAAAACTGTCTTCAGTTGCATTCTTTAACTTTTGAGTAAAAATCTCATTGATAGAATGGATGTGTGTGCTCTTTTCGGATTTTAATTCATTCAATTTTGACTTTAGCATGTTTCGGTAGGCCTCATACATTTTGATGGAAACCCATATCCATAATGCTAAAGCAAGGATGAAAAACCAGTTGTAATGAATCAGATTGAATGAATGGATGGTGGAAAAAAGCAGAATTACAACTCCGGTAATCACTGTGCCCAGGGCTTTCGGAATGCCTTCAATCTGGTTTTGAAAAATCAGACGCTGTTTTGGTGGAACAGGCTGGTAAAGAAGTTGAAATGCTGGTTCGTAAAAAGCTGATCTTACAGACCTTTCGAATAGGCGTGCCATCAATATGAAGGCAAAAAACAATCCGACAGCTCCATAAATACTACCAAATATGGCTGCAATAAGAATAGATGCAGATAAGATGACAGGCAGAGATATCAAACTTGGCTTTAAACCATATTTGTTCAGGAAACGTCCGGAAATAAGTTTAAAAACCAATTCGATAACGGCTACAAATCCAAGAAAAACACCAAAAAATCCTGCGATGGTTTCTGGGTTGTTGGCAAATTCAATTTTTGTTTGCGATAAAAACAGAAAATCAACAAAAAGATATCCGAAAATAGGGAGGAGTGCCATCAGCGAAATCAGCATGAAATAGGGCTGCTTAATAAGTTTCCAATAGCTGGTTTCGGGCTCTTTTTTCGTTGCGGCAGTTTTCAGTGTTCCTTTGGCTTCGGCCAATTGATCTTTGAAAGTATGCAGAATAATCAGCGCCATAATAAAGCAAAGCAATAAGGTGCCTGAGGATAAAAAGAGCAGATGAGTGGCTTTAAGAAAATTCAGGATCAGCGGAATAGAGAAATATCCAATCATAATAGAAATGACTTCTCCAATTCCAATAAGACCAAAAATCCTCTTTCCCTGCCGAATGTTAAACAGTTTTCCAGCGATGCCCCAGAAAGTTACTAAAGTGATATATACCACAATCCTGACCCATGTATACATGATGAAAATGAGCCATGAATTATTTAAAATGTATACGCCGATGCTGATTGCGAGCACTGTCAAAAAAATGAAAATAAGTTTTATATGAACTTGTGCCGGAAACGACAATTTGCGGTCAATTGCAGAAAAAGTTAACCATGCCAGGTATATGAGAAACCCTGAAGCAATGAACGAAACTGGTATCATCGAGGGCTTGAAATGCTTAAGGAAAATGGCATTTGATGCTGTGAAATAAAACGAAAGTGTGAGTCCGGTGAAAAATGAGAAAGCAATAAGGAGAAAAACAGCCTTCGCTTCCTCAGGCCGGATGTTCATTATTTTTAATATGCCGGAATGCACTTTCATGCCTTTGAATTGTTTAGTAATGGATGCAAGGGGACAGCATATTTTTCGTTCAAGTCATTCACTGCCGGCAAATTAATCACATCTATAAGTTCCTGAGGCATGATTTTTTCGAAATCAATATTCATAATATTGCCTGTAACTCCAGATTCTTTTATAGAAATAATCGCATCAATAAGTGCTACACCCATCCATCCTCCAAGGCTTGTAATTTTGTCAAGTAAAGTAATTATGCTTTTAGGATAACTGCCATCTTCAAGACAAATATTTACCTGAGGTGAAACGCCTACAACTGGCCCCACATCAATGATTTCGGTGACCTTATGAATGACCATAGGTGCAGTCTTTAAACCGTTTTGAATTGCATTTTGAAATGGTTGTGTGCCAGCTCCAACCTTTTTTGGCAAATCAGATGGGTGAAAATTATAGGATCCCATTTTAGGGAAATCAAAAATTTCTGCGTCAATCCTTTGTCCGAAACAAAACATCAACAAGGCTTCCGGGTTCCATTTTCGGTAGATTTCTCTGAAATAATCTGTTTTTACAGCTCCTGAATAGCATGAAACACCAATATTTATAGATGAGTTAATCACTTTTTGAAAAATCGTTGCATGTTCATTTTGTGGAAACTGACTCCAGATTCTTTTCTTAATTGAAATTTTAGCAGCGGGATCAAGTGGATCATCGGTCACAATCCCAACTATATTTAATTTTTCCGGGTAAAGTGCTTCAAAACGGGCAAGGTCATTAATCATGAGGTTTCCGCAATCACAGCTGACAAATAACACAGTTCGCAATCCTTCTTTTTTATCCATTTTAGGCTTGAGCGGGTTATAAATTGCACCCCAACCTGATTTATTACTTTTTATTACAGTATAAGAATTGGTCATATAAATTTGGTTAAAAATCGTAAGAGATGTTAAGTAAAATGTGACGTCCGCGTTGTAGAATTGCAGTAGGACTATTGATGCCTTCCGCAGCTTTAGTCCCTGGATGATAATAAGTTGAATTTAAAATATTGTTGCAAACAAGCTGAAAAGTCAGGCCTTTTACAAAACTTTGGTTTGAATAGGTTACTGCACCATTTAGTATGGTGGCAGCAGGAAAACTATTGGTATTAAGCGGAACGGTTGTTCCAGGACCAACAGGTCTTTTGCCGGTATAATTAAGTCTCAGATTGACATTCAGATGATCAAAAAATAGCTTATCTCCACCTATATTGAATTGATGCGAAGCAATGTCTCCGACACGGTTGTCAACCTCACCTAGTTCGGAAAAAATCTGTTTTGGATCGCTGAAAGTATAATTAAAATAGGCTGAAAAGGTATTTTTCCTGTAAACTGCATTGGCCTGAATCCCTTTTATATCAAACTCGCCAATGTTTGCATTTTGAATTTTTCCATCAGCTACATCAATTGTGCCCACAACATTGTCAATAAAATTCTGGTAAATTGAAATATCAGCCTGAAAAGAACTACTCAGTCTGATTCCAGAGCTGAACTCAATGTTTCTTATATTTTCAATTTTGAGGGTAGGGTTGGGGATTCTATTTCCAGCGGCTGAGTATTTTGTCCAATTTGAAACATTCATGATTCCTCTGGAATAAATAGCTTTAAATGTATATTTTCCAGGCGACCATACCACCGCTGCCCTCGGGCTTACCTCACTTCCAAATCCATCATTATTTCTTACAACATTGTAGTCATAACGCAAGCCGAACGTAACTTTCATGTTTTTTACAGCTTGCCATGTACCCTGACTATATAATCCAAGATCCCACACATTGAATTCATTTCCGCCTTTGGGTGAAGGCAGAATAACTGCTGAATCCTGCGGAGTTTCTGTAAAACTTGTGTAATATGCTCCTTGTAAAGTGCTGTTGCGGATTTCAAGTCCCGAAACAATATCTAGTTTTGAAGATGCTCTGTAGTTTATTTTGAGCTCATTTCTAAGTTGTTTGGAAAGTTCAAACATATACAAGCTTGTCCAAACAGGTGATTCATCTTTTATCAGTGAATTCAGTTTTTTGTTCCCGCGGGCATAGTTGGATAATGAAACAAAGCGTGTATCATCAGTAACAGCGTGAATGCGATAAGTTGTAAGATTCGAGAGAAAAACTTTATCACTTAAATGGTTTTCATATTTTGTAAAGAAATAACTTAGCTGCGGAACCCAATTAAAACCATTTTCAGAGCCAGCCACAAAAAGATCAGTATACTGTGTGGTGCCTCCGCGAAAATACTTCCAGGTTTGAAAGCCAAAACTAAAATTTCCAATGTTCACTTTTCCATTTAGCAACCAGCTATCTGTGTTGTTGCTGAAACCAATTTTTTTACCTCCCACAATTTGATCATAGGCTGATTTATCAAGATTCCGAACAGTTTCATTTCCGAGTGATGTAAGGCTTAACTGATTTGAATCAGCCGACAATTGGTAATAGGGATGTGACATTGGAAGGCTGTTTGTGAGTAAATATTGTTTCGCATCTTGCTTTATTCCAAGCAATTGTCCATAATCTACATTGTCATAAAAGGACGGGTCATAATCAAAATATTCCTGACTCGAAAGGTCATGCTCATCGGAATGATACAAACGACCCGACAAAGTAAAAGAAACGGTGCGTTTCTTTCCGGATACACTCATATCGACTGTTCGGGTATTGTAGGTGCCATAATTTACTTTTCCGCTTATCCCAATATTCCTTCCCGGCTTGATTGCATCAACAGAATTACGGCTGATAACGTTTATAACACCTGCAAATGCATTTGGTCCATACATTGTTGATGCCGGTCCATAAATAATTTCAACCCTTTCAATATTTGAAAGCGGATATTGCCGGTCAATATAGGCCCAGTTGGTCCATAAGTCATTTTCTTCAATTCCATCGATAAGCAAAAGTGTTTTTTCAGTATTATTTTGCCTGAAACCCCTTTGATAAATATTGGCATATTCAGGTCCGTAGAACATTGTCAAATCAAATCCAGGAACGTCTTTCAGCAGTTCAACAAGGTCGTTATAACCACGTTTAATGATATCATCCCGCGTTATAACTGCTATGGTGGCAGGAGTTTCATAAATATTTTCCGCACGTTTTGAAACGGATGTTACTATTTGGCCAATACCTGAAAACTTAAGTTTGTTAACCATACTTATGAAAAAAGCCGGATCAAAAATATTTGGATCATACGAAGGGTTGATCTGTAAAAGCAAGTCTGTTTCAAGCAAAGCCTGAGAGGTTGAATCCATTGAAAGATAAGCTATTGCTTTAAGGCGGTGAGCTTCTATTTTTTGTTTTTCATTGAATCCACTTTTGATACAAGGCTCTAGGGAACTGATTACAAGATCAAATTTGCCCAGTTCATAAGCCTTTCGTGCTTCATTCAAGGTCACTTCATTGCATAGCTGAGCTGTAACAGGATTTACCATGAAAAAACTACTGATGAAAAACTGCAGAATCATCAGAAAAAAAATACGATTGAAATGAATGTTTCGCATGTTTACCTCTTTTATATATTTCATTCTGCTCATGGCAATTCATCAATTGTTTTTTGATATGGCACATCCTCACCTATCATTTTGCTCCATTCGTCCAACGTCATATTACGCTTTACAGCGGGCTTGAGTTTTTCAGCCATTTGCTGATTTTGGGTTGAGAATATTCTGATTGTTTTATCTGCACTACAGGCAATAATATGGTTGCCATCAAGGGTAAACAACACATCATACACCCATAATTCGTGGCTGTTAATGGAAATTGTTTTTTCTTCACTGATTGGATTGGATGACACTTTGATTGACCAGTCAAAGCCGGAAGAAATAATCATACTGCCGTCAGCGCTAAATCCAAGTCCTGAAATTCCTGAAATATGCCGGCCAATAATTGCTTTCTGAGAAACAACTTCATTGCTTTTTATCTGAATCAATTGTAAAGAACCATCCTGACATCCAAAAAATATGTCGCTTCCATTGGGATCGAATTTTACAGCTAATGCCGGACTTCTCAGATTGGTCAGCTTTTTGGTTTGCTGAGAACTGCCTTCAAATGATAGTAATTTTACATCGCCTCTGGCTGCTGCAAATACGATTTGCTCCCCGGTTGAACTTACGTCCACACATCGAATAGGTTCAGAAATTGAGTCCAACAATGTTTTAATAAAACTATCACCTTCATAATGCCATTTTAACAACCGACCATCTGAACTGCCAGAATAAAACTGATTTTTTATTGGATCAGCAATAAGACTATTTATGATGGAAGCATGAGCGTTAATAATTTTGGGTGATTTTGGGAAATTTTCTTCATTCCAGATAACAAGTTGTCCGGATGTGGTTCCGGCCACCAGCCATTTGTTGTCGTGTGTAAGCATGATTGAACGGAAAGGATCTTTTATTTCCTTTGGTAATTCATATATTATAGGAGTCTCTTCGAAATTTGCTGTGTTCCAACGGAAAACTTTTCTGTCGTCACTGCATGAAAAAAGATATTTACCATTATTTGTTATGGCAATGGCACGCACAGCATCATTATGCCCACGAAGGATTACCGGATCATTTGAAATGGCCGAAAGTGCATTATAAATTGTTGCATCACTGTCAGCTCCTCCGTTTTCTTTGTGCAGCTTCCAGGCTGTGAGCGCGTACAATGCCGGTGAATCATCTTCAACAGTCGAATGCAACTGAAGTGCCTGTATGGCCATTGAGTTGGATATTGCCAAAAGTCTTAGTCTTTGAGCAGTCTGTTCAGATTCTTCTGCTTTGATTCTTTCCTGATCTGCGATTTGTTTCTGCATCAAAGCTTCTTTTCGTTGAAGCTGGGCTTCATCCATTGCCACAACAGCTTCATGCCGTGCTGCATCTGCCTGTGTTCTTTGATTTACTGCCTCTACAGTTTGCTCCTGCGCTATCAATTGTTGCTTTACTGCATACTGCCTTTGTTGCTCTGTTATCATTTCCTGCTGCTCCGCAATCTGTTGCTGTTGTTCAGATATTTTTCTCTGGATGATAGCCTCTTTGCGCTGTTCATCTGTTTTAATTCTTTCCGAAACTGCCATTTTCTCTTTTTCGAGAGCTTCTCTTCTGCTTGCTTCAGCCTTGAAACGAAGATTAAGAGAAACAATCAGAAATAAAATAGAAATCAGAGAGGCTATTCCTAAAATAATGGCTGAATTTCTTGCCCTTTTAAGGTTTCGGCTTTGTTGTCTTTCTTTTTTTGACAACTCAAGTTCATGCTGTTTTTTGCTGTAATTGAGGAAAGTCATAGCACGGTCAAAAGCGGGATCGTATCTTGTTGCCCAGGTTATGTTTGGCCGTGTTTGCTCTTTCCATTGCAACGCAAGCTGCAATTCCGGGTTTACCCACAATCCCGTTTTGCCCTCCTGATACAATTCGGCAGATTTTGAAAGTCGTTGGTATAACTGCGCCGATTCCCCTTCTTCTTCAACCCATTTTTTTAATCTTAACCAAACGCGCATGATACTTTCGTGCGAAATATCGATGGTTGAATCTTTGGTAAGTGTGATATGTGATGAAGGCATTAGAAATGCACATCCCGGACTTCTGAAATGGTCAATTAACCGGATGATTTCTTCTTCCCTTGCGTTAGTAAGCGTGCAAATTTCTCCCAAAGTAGATGGTCTTCGTGTTCCTCTGCTTTCTTTCGTTAAATCTGTAAGCGCTTTGAAAAGCTTTTCAGCATTGTATTTATTTCTATCGTCTTTTAACTCAGCATATATTTCTTCCAGATGCACTGACAAAGCTTCTTTCATGGTTCCAATTGCTTCATAGTGCTCAACATCAATAGGTTGGTTGCCAATTTTGTTCATTGACCAGTGGTCATAGGTGCGCATCATAGCATGTTGCAAAATAGGCAGTTGGTCCGGATCATCACCAACATCATCAAGAAGTTTAGCAACAAGCTCTTCGCTGATAATGTTGCCGGTAGATATTATTGGCCCGGTGATGGCACGTTTGCGCTCTTCGTTGGTCATCCGAGGCACAAGATAGTAGCCTTTGTTGATCAATTCGCTCAATTCACGAAATTCTGTGCATTCGTCCAAAAAATCGGTACGCATGGACAAAACGATAAAAATAGGAATCTCAGATTGCTGAACTGCATCTACAATCAGTTCAATAAAAATGTTTGCTTCAGCGACTGTTTCTGAAACTGAGCCACTTCTCTTAAATCGAAACAATTCCTCAAACTGATCAATATAAATTAATGCCGACTGCCCAGGTAGTAAAATTCGTTTTGCAATATTTCTAAGCCCATCTGATCCTGATCTCAGTTCTGATTCAATAATTTCGTTTTCGTGCAATCCCTCAGCCAAAGTTTTTGCAAGATTCCCGATTGGATCTTCAGCCGGCCTGAAAATGAACATTTTCAATGAATTGTAAAGGTTTTCATCTTCGGCTTTAAAAAGTTCAGGTATGAGGCCTGCTTTTATCAACGAAGATTTACCGCATCCTGATGAACCCACTATTGCCAAAAACCTTGTCTCAGAAAGCTTTACAATTAACTCTTTAACCTGCAATTCCCTTCCGAAAAAGTGGTGACTTTCGTTAATCTCATAACTTCTGATCCCAGGAAAAGGGTTTGCTTGAAAATTTTTAGATCCCATTGATGTTTTTCATAATTATCCGACCAAGTTAAAAACAATTAATACGCAGACATAAAATTATTAAAAAAATCTTTCTTTTTTTTGAAGAATTTTTATAAAAATAGTCTGAAACACTTACGGTTTTTTGCAGAGAGAAATAAAACAAACTCTTTAATCAAACAAAGTAATTCTTTACACAATAAAATCTATAAAATTCCATTTTCAAATCAGAACAAAGATCATCTGTCAGTAAATTATTTAATTGATTGATGCACAAACGGTTTTTGAAAATGGAAAGTCCGAACCACAAAATGTAGTTTCAGATGAAATGTTTACTTTTGCAAAAGATTTTATTTACTTGATGACAGCTGAAGCCACACTTATTCAATTGAAAGCCATTTTTGAAGGCAATCATCGTTTTGCACTTATTGTTCACACTAACCCTGATGGAGATGCTATTGGTTCGGCAATTGCGCTCAAACTTGCTTTAAAAAAACTTGGTCATAAGATTGATTTATTAATCCCAAACATGTATCCTTCTTTTTTATCATGGATGCCAGAAATAAATGAAGGTGTAATTTTTGAGCAACAAGCAAAACATGCTAAAGCAATACTTTCGGAAGCTGATTATGTTATTTGCCTCGATTTTAATAGCCCAAAGCGCTCCGGTGCACTTCAGGAAGACATTTTGAAAGCTACTGCACCACGTATTCTGATTGACCACCATATCGATCCGGAGTTGGAGGTATTCGATCTTGCCTATACTGAACTGGATGTTTCAAGCACCGCTGAACTAGTCTATAAGTTGCTTAAAGAGCTCAATTACCTCCATTTGTTAGATGTAGATATTGCAAGTTGTTTATATGTCGGGATAATGACAGATACAGGCTCGTTTAGCTTTGCAATAAAGAATCCTGATACATTTTCAATAGTTGCACATCTTGTCAGGCTTGGCATCAACGCTGAACGCATTCACAAAATGGTTTATGACACCTACTCTGAAAATCGGCTTCGTTTGCTCGGTCATTCCATCTCGAACAGAATGATTGTATTGGAGGAACAAAAAACTGCGATTATTTCCTTAAGTTTAAAAGATTTAGAACAATTTGATTATCAGATAGGTGATACCGAAGGGCTGGTTAATTATCCCCTTTCTATGGAAAAAGTTAACTTATCCATTCTTATTACCGAACGAAAAGATCAGGTGCGTCTATCATTTCGTTCCAAAGGCGGTTTTTCAGTGAACGATTTTTCTAGAAATCATTTTGAAGGAGGTGGTCATTTCAATGCTGCAGGCGGTAATTCTCAACTGAGTTTAAAAGAAACTCTTGCAAAACTGATTAATATCATTCCTGAATATAACGAACAGTTAAACTATATTTATTGATCCAAATGAGGAAAATAGTCTTCATTTTTAGTCTTTCTACGTTATTTTTTACTCTTTTTGCTTGCAACAGTATAGCTCCAACTGAAAGTAAAAACGTTAGCGAGGAAGAAATGAAAGAGCCATTATTAAAAGCAAACAAATATCTTTTACGACAGGAAGAGGAGGATATTAATGACTTTGTGCGTCGTTATCGTTGGAATATGGAAATTTCAGGTACCGGATTACGCTTTATGATTGATTCAATAGGTGCAGGTTCTAATGTTCAATATGGTAATCTTGTAAGTTTGAGTTATAAAGTCAAACTGTTAACAGGCGAGACAATTTATGATTCTGAAATATCAGGATTAAAAGAGTTTGTTGCAGGCAGGGGAGGAGTTGAAGCCGGACTTGAAGAAGGAATAAAATTGCTTCGAAAGGGTGATAGGGCAAAATTTGTTTTACCTTCGCACCTTGCTTTTGGATTGCTTGGTGACTCAGACAGAATACCTCCGCGCTCTCCAATTATTTATGAAATACAAGTAATTGATATTAAATAAATTATAATAACGAAAATGAAAAATTTCATCTTTTTTGCTGCCATATTGCTTAGTAGCATTTCAACAGCTTGCGGACAAATTGGATCTAATTCCTATAAAGAAACCGCAACAGGATTAAAGTACAAATTTTACAAGCAAAATGTTGAATTGAATAAGCCTGATTTAGGTGATATTCTGACAGTATCGATGATGTATTATATAAATGACTCTTTACTTTTTGACGGTAAAGCGATCGGCAGGCCGATGCAATTCCCTTTGATTGAACCTACATTTCAAGGTGATTTCTATGAAGGCTTGGCCATGATGGCTATCGGCGATTCAGCAAGCTTTATTTGTCAGGCAGATTCAGTTTTCTTTCGCATTTTTCGCGTTAAAGCCTTACCCGAATTTGTTAAACCTGGTTCTTTAATGCGTTTTGAAATTGGTATGGAGAAATTCCTTTCTCCTGAAGCTTATGAAGCTGAACGCATGGCAGAAATGCAGGAGCAGGTTGATGAAAGCAATGCCAGATTAGCACAATACATCAGCGAAAATAATATCAAAGCTGAACCTCAGGCAAGTGGTCTTTACTATGTAGAAACACTAAAAGGCAGCGGAAAGAAACCTCATGATGGACAACGGGTGAAAGTACATTACAAAGGTACACTCCTCGACGGAACTAAATTCGATGCATCATACGACAGAAACCAACCATTTGAATTTGTTCTGGGAATGGGACAAGTAATTAAAGGTTGGGACGAAGGAATTGCATTGATGCAGGAAGGTGGAAAAGCAACGCTTATTCTTCCTTTTAATCTTGCCTATGGTGAAAGAGCGACCGGTACAATTCCTCCTTTCAGCCCACTGGTTTTTGAAGTAGAACTAATTGAAATCATCAAATAATTTTTATGAAAGCAGAAAAATGGATCAGAGCAGGCATTATAGTGTCTGTAATAGTTTTAACAGTAGCCGCATGCGGTAAAAGTCAATACCCAGGCTTTAAAAAAGCTGAAAATGGTGTTTATATTAAATATCACAAAAAAGGTGACGGGACAGTAAAGCCGGTTGTGAACTCGATTGTCACACTTGATATGGCTTACCGTCTTTCAGATACTACATTGTTTAATAGCGCTGAGTTACCCGAGCCGCTCGAGTTTCCTGTAATTGAACCAACATTTATCGGAGACCTTTATGCAGCCCTTACTCTATTGCACATAGGTGATTCAGTAACAGTAGTATTCCCTGCTGATTCCTTTTTCATGGTAATGGCCGGAATGCCTGAATTACCTGAATTTGTAACCGCAGGAGAACCAATATATTTTGATATCAGCCTGAAGAAAATAAAATCTCAGGAAGAGAATTTAGCTGAACAAACTGCATTGCTGATGGAAATGAAACAGCAGGAGCAAGAACTTCTTAAGGTCTATCTTGCTGATAATAAAATTACTATACAGCCTTTAGAATCAGGCCTTTATTATATTGAAGAGAAAAAGGGCAGTGGTCCACTTCCAAAGATTGGTGATGTATTAAAAGTTCATTTTACAGTAAGTATGATAGATGGATTTCCTCTTTTTTCGACATATGATAGAGAACCGATGGATATCGAATTTGGCCAGCAGTTTGATACTGAGGGATTTGACGAAGCACTTGCATATCTGCAAAAAGGAACAAAAGCAAAATTGATCGTCCCTTCACATCTTGCATTCGATAGTATTGGAAGAAACCAGATGATACCACCTTATACAACCATGCTGTACAATGTGGAATTGGTAGGCATACGTTCGAAAGCTGAAGTTGATCGCGAATTGGAAGCTGCACGTAAAGTTGAAGATCAAAAAGCACAGAAATCCAGACTGGAAGAGCAAAGCAGTATTAATAACTTTCTCAAAAAGAATAATATAACAATTGATCCTCGGCCTTCAGGAATGTATTATCTGGAAACTGAAAAAGGAACCGGAAAGCCAGCTATTGCTGGAAAAACAGTCAAGGTTCACTATACCTTATATAATATAGAAGGGAAATTACTTCAATCATCAAAAGAAATGAATCAGCCTTTTAGCTTTGTAGTTGGACAAGGTCAGGTTATTCAAGGATGGGATGAAGGCCTTTTGCTTATGAATGAAGGTGGAAAAGCACGCTTTATTCTTCCATCATCGTTGGCATATGGTGGTACAGCAAGAGGAGAAGATATCCCTGCTTTTTCGCCTTTAGTTTTTGATGTTGAACTTTTAGAGGTTATAGAATAGCAGAATCATTTGTAAAGCATAAGAAAGAGGTCGTTTTTTAAAACATGACCTCTTTTTTTTGTGCCTTATAGTTGCAATTCCCTGATCGATTTTGATGATCCATATCGCGGGAATTGATTATTTTTGCCCACAATGGTTTCAAAATCAATGAAGGTTTTTTTACAATTTTTAAACTGCAAACTGCTTTTTGCATTGCTGTCGGTCTTTGTATTCATTGATCTTAATGGTCAGGAAATTCAATCAGTTACACTTCATTTGAATTCAAAAACCAATAGTGATAACGGCTTGCTTATCAATCAATCATTTCTTAATACTCTTTCCACAGGTACATCGAAACCTTTGCAACAGCTTCAAATAGATATTCAGGTTGAGTACAGCTGTAGTATTGGCGAAGTCGGGTTTTATGAAAATGATGTTATTCTGCATATAAAAAAAGTAAAAGCCGACGGTGATGATATTTATCGCGGTTTTTCTATTGCCAAATATCTCATTCCGGACAATTTTTCTGGCAATTACTTCATAAAAGAAGGCAGCAGAGTTATTAGCAGCAGTGCATTCAAAGTTCAAACAGCATCAGGATCAAATATTACGAAAATTGGTATTGTAGAGCAAGGAAAAGAAAAGAACTTAGTAGCAGAGGCGATATTGAATTCATTTAGTTATTCACCGGAAACAAGAAATCGATTTCAGGAGGCTATCAGTCAAATTAATGAATATTGGGCAGCTAGAAATTTGATTGATAGTCTTATAAGTCAAGCCAATGCAAGTGAAAACATAATTATTGAAGAACCGGCTGCCATTTTTGTGTTTTGGGATAAATTACGAAAGACCAGGCTGTTGTCAGATCAAGTGCTTAACAAAACGAATGCCATCACGCCAGATTCTGATCCAGCTAACATAGAGGGAAAAAAAATAATTATTGATAGATTGATTACAAGATATGCAACTTTGTATAATTCAGCAATAAACAAAAAACAGGTTGATATCGCATTTGCAAGAAATTTAGCTGAGAAACAATTACAAGCTATGTCAGGTTTCATTCAAAAATCTTCCTATTCAGACTTCAGGGATAGTGATTTTCTGGTAACTGCCTCGAAGTTGCACCTGGATAATGAGTTTTCTTCTATGTTAAAACTATCAAGTCCAAAAACAGATCAACAGCTTGCCGCAGGACTACTTTTTGGTGGTTTGGTAAGTGTGGCTGATTCGCTTTTTGCAAAATCTAACTTTTCTAACGCACTTTCTTATTATGAAGATGCAATCAAAATGAATGATGTTTTTGATTTTGTAGAGGATAAAGCTGCGCTAACCGAAAGAACTGATGCAGCCAAACTTGGGCTTCTTCAGTCACATCTGAAAATTGCAGCACGCGCTGTTGAGTCTGGAAATGAAGTGCTTGCAAATAATTACAAACAGAAATCCAATACTTTTGTATCTGAACAGCTTAACGAAAATCTAATTGGTCAACTGCCCGAACAATCTGATGCGCTCATTCAGACATACATTCGGAAAGGAAACAACTTCCTGGATAATTTAATGTACAATGATGCCATAAAAATATTTGAACTCGCATCTTCAACCGCAAGAGATTTCTATAATATTAAACATAACGAGCAAATTACTCAAGGACTTTTTGCTGCCTACAGGGCTGTATATATTGATTTAGTAAATCAGGCAGAGTCTTTTTTTTCGGAAGGACGGCATGACGAAGCCAAACGCAGACTGCAGCAAGCCATTGATTACAGGCAAGATCATGTTACATATCTAAGAACCTCAACAGAAGCACTTTATTTACAAAACAGGATAAAGAGTGCTGATAACACTGCATTGAATTCAACACCCAATAACAGTTTAAAGAGGCAATTATTGGGTGAGGCTGGAATGTCAGCAAATGATGGGACATTGCGTATTTCTGATCCTGTATTGATAAAAAATGCAAAAAAAGACATTATTGATCAACTCAAAGCAGCCCAATTGAAAGTTTGGGGTAATTCTATTGATGAAGCCTGGATTATCTATGGTAGTGCCTTAGAAAATCTCAAGCGATACGGCCTTGAGGGAGACAATGACATCAAGAAAGTAATTGAAGAACTTGACCAAAGAATGATAGAAAGAATTTGTTTAAACAACAAATTCAGAACTGAGGATTTGATGTCTAATGTGAAAAGTAATGTCAGAAATAGAAAGTATGAAAATCTCAAAACCATGTTGGAGGAAGTTATCAGCATTGCTACCAACAATCAGGGATGTGGAATAAAGTTCGGAGAAGCAAATGAAATCTATGATTTTCATGTGCAACTATTTCAATATCAACAAGATTATAGTAATGTTTTAAACAAGCTTTACAGCGAAAGTATCTATGGTGCAGCAGAAGGTTATTTGAATTTTGACCAAACAATTGAAATGTATCAGTTGCGTCGTTTTGGTATTCAACATGTGACATTCAAAGAATTTTTGATAAAACAGAATAACAGCACAATGACAATTCAGGCCATTATGCACTTTGTTGACAATATAAATATTGACGGTGTTTTGGAGTATCTTGAAGTACTTAAAAATCAGTCTTTTAATATTGATCAGTCATTTGATATGCAACAGCGGGTTGGAACTTTACTTGCCGTTGCTGACAACACCGTTGTGATTGTAAAACCTGAAGCCCATATACTTAAAATAACAGGTGGAGACAGCAGACTTAATGAATTAAAAAGAAGTTATATCCGTTCGATGAAGGAATTAAAAAGAAGTAAACGTTAATACAATCATTTACAACAAAAACTAAATGTTATGAAGTTATTACTTATCAGTAATTCAACCAATGCAGGAGAAGTTTATCTTGCATGGCCACAGCAATTTATTGCTGATTTTATGCATAAGCACAATGTAAAAAAAGTACTTTTTGTGCCATATGCAGGCGTAGGATTATCAACCGAAAGCCTTGAGAAGTCATACGATGTTTATGAACAACGTGTGGCAACTGTTTTTGCAACCTTAGGGTTTGAGGTGGAATCTGTACACAGATCTGCGAATCCCGTTTCAGCCGTCAATGAGGCAGAATGTATTGCAGTTGGAGGTGGCAAC
>JAGXRB010000099.1 GCA_018336075.1 Bacteroidota bacterium | reverse complement strand
GGCAAGGCGTGGCAGGTATTAAAAAGTGTAAATAATTAATTCTAAAATCTATGAAAAAATTTGAATGGAGAACAGGCTATATATCAACGAAAGTTGTAGCCCAGGTAGTAGGAGAATTTCTGGAATCACTTCCTGAAATAAAACCTGACATTGTGGTCGAAAAGGCCAAAGAAAGTGACAACCCCCTTCACCCATTATTTGAGTGGAACGATTCAATTGCTGGCCATAAATACAGGCTCGGACAGGCCAGTGAAATAATCCGTGCTGTTGTAATTGTGGAACATGAAAAGCCTGAGTTCATTAATCAAAACGCTTTTGTAAAGGTTCAAGAAGTTAAAACCTATAAGCCAATTGATACTATAACAACAGACGATTTTGAATTTATCCGTAGAGCCGCTTACAATGAACTACAAAGCTTCATACGCAAGTATTCAAGGATCAAAGGTCTTGAATCAGCGGTAAACATTCTTAATGAAGCTATCCAATTACTTTCAACTGAAACACAAAAAGCATCATGACAAAAATCCTATTTTTCGATGTTGAGACAACAGGTCTTGATTACATGAACAACGGCATGCACCAGCTTTCTGGCATACTGGAAGTAAACGGCAAAGTGGTTGAATCTTTTGACTTCAAAATCAAACCAGCCGAGAACTTGATCATTGAAGATATAGCCCTTAAAGTTTCCGGTGTAACACGTGAGGATCTTATGAGCTATCCCTCTGAAGCAGAGGTTTACCGAAAGTTCATTGCAATGCTTTTGGACTACATTGACAAGTTTGACAAATTTGACAAGGCTTTTCTGGCCGGTTGGAACAATGCAGCCTTTGACAACGGTTTTCTCCGTGCCTTTTTTGAGCGCAACGGAGATAAGTACTTCGGTAGCTGGTTCTGGTCAAACCCCCTGGACGTAATGGTGCTGGCTACTCAACACCTACTTTCTGAAAGACACACAATGCTCAACTTCAAACTTATGACAGTTGCAGCACACCTACTAGGTGGTATCGATGAATCAAAACTTCACGATGCTACCTATGACATTGAACTTACAAGAAACATTTATCAAATCGTAAAATCCTAAAACAATGGAAACAGCAATAGCACAATTTACCTATCTCCCGGCCAACAAAGCTGAAAGAGAGACTTTCGTACAGATGTGTGTAGATGAAATCACATCTGGATTCCGGAATCCACTCGAGCTGGAAATCATGCTCAAGAATCTGGAAGAAACCGTCAATGCAATAAGGAAGCATTCGGATGTTAAGGATGCCATCCAGATTGAGGCTGAGAAGTATAAAGAAAAAACCTTCAAAGCCTATGGTTGCAGTATCACCAAAACCAGCCGGACAACTTATGACTTTTCAAATTGCGGGGATAGTCAATACCTTGAACTGAAAGAAAAGGAAGCTGAAATTAAAACGGCTGTCAAAGACAGGGAAAGCTTCCTTAAGACCATTAAGCCAGGAATGAGTATAGCAGACTCCGATACAGGCGAACAGCTTTATCCTCCGCAAACAAGTACATCAGAGTTTCTTACAATCAAACTTCCGTGATCAAACTGGATGCATGTTTAACAATCATAGATGAGGATGAATTTCTGCGCGTAACTCTGTTGCAAACAAAAGGCAACCCTGAGTCAGCAACAGTTCGCGCAGCAGTTCACCTGCTTAAAAAATACAGAATAGCAAAAGAACTTCAAAAAGAAACATTATGCAACGAAAAATCCGAAAAGCAAAACTCAAATCCAGAAGTCTTGAGGTCGAACTCAACGACACCTTTGAAACAGAAGGAGGACCAATTACAAATGAAGTTATTATGAAATGTGCCGGTCTGGTACATGACGACCTAAGAACAGCATTCAGCAGGCTTGCACTTCACATGATCGTGATCTGTGACTTGCGTAAAGCGGAAATGATCAATAACGAGACATTTGAAAAGGACGACCTGTCAGATTTCGAAGATTATGCGGTAACAGGATTCTCAATTGGTGGCGAAATTGGTAGACGCACATCCTAAATACATTCAGATGGTGGAACTGAATTACCTGGATGTACCACTTGCAGGTTCGAATCCTGTCCTGACCACCAACTTTTTATAAACCTAAATAATAATCAAATGCAACAAATTCAGTACATCGAAACAAATCAACTCCAAGAGAGCTCAATGAACCCTCGTAAGGAGTTTGATATGGAAGGGATTGAAGAACTTGCCGAAAGCATTAAACAGGTTGGAATACTTCAACCCATCATTGCCAGGCTCAACACTTCAGTTCAAAAGTATGACATTCCAACCTTTGAAGTAATCTGTGGTTCACGAAGACTATCTGCAGCAGTAATTGCTGATTTGAAAGAAGTCCCGGTAATTGTAAGAGACCTTTCAGATGAAGAAGCCTTCGATTTGATGATCACAGAAAACCTTCAGAGAAAAGACGTGAGCCCTTTGGAAGAGGCTTTAGCCTTCCAGAGCCTGATCAACAAAGGGAAATATGACTACAATTCACTCAGCGACCGATTTGGCAAGAGTGTGACTTATATCCGACAAAGGGTAAAGCTAAACGATCTGATCTATAATTTCGGACAACTCCTTCAACAGGATATCATCACTGTATCACACGCTTTTGAGATTTCTAAATTAGAATCTGTTTACCAGATGGAAATTTTCAATACTGATTTTGAAGATCGAAAACAATACTGGAGCTGCCCGACTGTCAAAAATCTCAAGCAAATGATAGAGAAGAGATTCACCCTTAAACTAAGTGAAGCTCAATTCAATCTTGAAGATCTTTCTCTGAATAGTAAAGCAGGCTCATGCACTATTTGCCCGAAAAACACTTCATCAAATCTATTGCTTTTTCCTGATGCTCCGGAATCTGGACTTTGCTTAGATCGAGATTGTTTCAAAAAGAAGAGTGATATTCATTTTGAGCGTGAAATGAACAGAATTCAAGAGGAACAGCCTGAAATAATTCTTGGAATCCCATCATATATTTATAATGAAGAGGAAAAACAGGTAGAATCTTTGAAAAATCGCGGCGTGCCTGTTGTTGAAATGAGCTGGTCTAATGGTTTTCAGAAAGTGTTTGCACCAGAACCTCCTGAACAACCAAAAAGGGAAGATTTTGACAGTGTAGAGGAATTTAATGACGCACTTTATGATTATGAATCTGAGCTTGAAGAGTATAACGAAAACCTTGAAGATTACAACAAAAAGGTCTCTAAAGGAAATCTGAGAAAAGTCTTCATGACTGCTGGCACAGATAAAGGTAAAATTCTTGAGTATGAAATTACTGGAACTGGTAAAAGTAATAAAGCAGAAGATGGCGAAGTAGGTAAACAGAAACAAATAATTGAACTGCAAGCAAAAGACAACCGTAATGCTGAACTTGCTTTTGAAAAGACTTATTTGGAAGTCAAAGAGCTCCTTTCAAACAATGTATATTCAAATATTGAAAGAGAATTAACTCCCATTGAATGGAGAGCAGTATACATTGTTCTGCTGGATAGTATCGGCTTTGTTCCACTTAGGGAAGAGTTAAACCCAAATACTAACGGTTTCATCGCAAGTAAAAGAAAGGCTGAGATTGTGTCAAAACTCGATATCAATCAGATCAATCGACTCTTCCGGGCTTTTCTTCAGAAAAATCTTAACACTTCAACTCCAAACTACCAGATTAGCGAGGCCAATTCCCTCATTCAGATTGCGGCAGAATACTATCCGGATGAGGTAAAGGAGATAGAGCTGAAGCACCAGGGAGTTTATCTCAATCGCAAGGAAAAGATTAATTCAAAGATTGAAGAGCTTCAGAAATGAGACACAAGTGGACAGGTTCGGAATTAAGATATCTGGAATCAAGGTATCCTCATGTAAGCGCAGCTGTTATTGCGATGTTTCTGGATGTGTCGGTCAATGCAGTTTATAATCAGGCATTTATTCTTGGATTAAAGAAGTCAGCTGAATTTCATCAAAGTGAGGCATCTACCAGGTTTAAAAAGAACCTTGCAAATCTTGGTAAACCATACCGGTTTAAGAAAGGCAATGTGCCGGCTAATAAAGGTAAAAAGATGTCTCCGGAAGTAAAGCAAAAGTGTAGTAAGACTTTCTTTAAGCCCGGACAGGTACCACCAAACACAAAGTATGACGGTTACATTTCAGTAAGGAAAGATTCTGGCGGAAGATATTATGCTCACATAAGAGTAAACGGAAAATTTGAGCTTCTGCACCGTCAACTCTGGATGCAACATAACGGGCCTATCCCTGAAGGGTTAATTGTTGCATTCAAAAATGGTGACCAATCAGATATTCGGATTGATAACCTTGAACTTATTACGCGGCAAGAGAATGTGCTCCGGAACAACATTCACAATTATCCCAAAGATTTAAAAGAAGCAATTATCGCATTAAATAAACTCAAAAAAACCATTAAAGATTATGGCAAAGAATGATTTACCTGCTTTGCGTGATCACTTGTTTGAAGTGATCGAACGCTTAAAATCGAATAACGACCCAAACGCTGACAGCTTTGAAAAGATTGACATTGAAACTGCAAAAGCAATAACAATGACCGCCAACACAATCATTGATAGTGCAAAGGTTGAAGTTGACTTTCTAAAGTTGATCAATAAAGATGCTGGGGCATCTGGAGTAATGATGGAAGCGTCCAAATCCAAGTTTTTAACAAAATAATGGACCCGATAACTAAAAGGCGCTACAACCTTACTTATCGTGCAAGGAAGAAAGGTATTCAGGTAGATGGATACCGGAGAAAGATTATTCTCGCTTTTGAGGATATAACCAAGCTGGTATCTATCCCTGAAGCCTTAAGCCTCATTAAAGAGTACAAGTTTGAAATTAAACAAGATAGACAATTAAAAATTCAATTCAAATGACAGAACAATTTAAAACATGGGCATTGGTCGAACTCTTCGGTCACTCCCGTATCGCTGGTGAAGTCAGCGAACAGACTATCGCTGGAGGGGCAATGGTAAGAATCGATGTCCCGGAGACTGAAAGAAGTCCCGCATTTACAAGAATAGTAAATGTGAGTGCCATTTATGCCATCAACCCAATGACAGAGGAAATGGCTATGATCCTTGCAGGGCAACTCAATGTGAAACCCATTCAAGCTTGGGATATCAGAGAGTATTTTGAGAAAAACAAAAAGGCTTTGATGCCGGTGAAAGGTGATGATGATGGATCTGATATTGACTGGTGATGACAGCACAGCAGTTTTACGAATACAAAAGAAGACGTGGTTGTACCGATAACATCACTCAAAACGATAATCCTGATTACAGCCTGCCCTTTTACCAGGAAATCTTTAGCCTCATGGAGTCCTATATCGACTATATGACCCCTATTCAGGCAGATGAACTTATTGATGAAAGTTACAATGAAGATCAAAATATTCACTCATGACAATCACTGAACAAGGTAAGCATTACCGTATCCAGTTTCGATACATGCCACATCTGGTGGAGGCAGTAAAATCACTTCCCGGAAGGAAATTTGATTCTGTCAATAAGTGCTGGTTAGTGCCTATCGATCAAAAGGAGACAGTCATTGATTTTGCACATAAGTACAAATTCACTATTGGCGAAAGCCTAATAGATGAAAGGGTTGGTGAAATACCACCAATGCCGGAACTCCAAATAGAAATTCCACTGAAGATGAATCTCTTTCCATACCAGGCTCAAGGCGTGGCTTATGCTTTAGAGAAGAAAAGGATTATTGTAGGAGATCAGCCCGGACTTGGCAAAACAGCACAGGCCATCGCGACAATTGTAGCTGCAAATGCATTCCCATGCCTTGTAATTGCACCTTCATCACTGAAGATAAACTGGCAGAGGGAATGGGATATGTGGAGTGATAAAAAGGCAATGATACTAAATGATGGAATAAAGAATAACTTCCATCTATACTGGCAGGCCAATCTTGCGCAGGTCTTTATAGTGAATTATGAAAGTCTTAAAAAGTACTTCGTACAGAGCATCAATAAGCCTGAATCAGGAAAACTAAGGCTCAATCATGTGAAGTTCAAAGAGCATGTGACAAGCATGTTCAAGAGCGTGATCATTGACGAAAGTCACCGTGTGAAGTCTACTGCAACCCAACAGACCAAGTTCACCAAGGGTATTGCTTCAGGAAAAGAATACATTCTAGCTTTAACAGGGACACCGGTAATTAACAAACCGAAAGACCTGATAAGTCAGCTAGGGATTATTGAACAGATGCCAAGATTTGGAGGGTACCAGAAATTCACACAACGCTATTGCAGTGGCCCCAGGGAAGCTTCCAACCTCCGGGAGCTGAATTACATGCTTAATCTGAATTGCTTTTACAGACGTGACAAGCAAGATGTGCTGAAAGATCTTCCTGCAAAGATGCGTCAGGTTGCCATGTGTCAAATCAGTACCAGGAGAGAATATAAGGATGCTGAAGATAACCTCATCAAGTACCTGAGAGCTTATAAGGATGCAGATGATGAGAAAGTGGCCAGAGCACTCAGAGGTGAGGTCATGGTTCAAATCGGAATACTCAAGAACATCTCAGCCAGAGGAAAGCTTAATGATGTTTATGAATTCATTGACGACATTATGGAGGCTGGAGAGAAGCTTGTGATCTTTGCCCATCTCAAAGAAGTCATTCGTGCAATTCACAACCATTATCCGGATGCAGTAACGATAACAGGTGAAGATTCTCAACAAGACCGCCAAAATGCAGTTGACAGTTTTCAGAACAATCCGGCTACAAAACTGATCATTTGCTCCATCAAAGCCGCTGGTGTTGGATTGACTTTAACAGCCAGTTCCCGGGTTGCTTTTGTAGAATTACCATGGACAGCAGCCGACTGTGATCAATGTGAGGATAGATGTCACCGTATTGGTCAGCATGATTCTGTTACTTGCACCTACTTCCTTGGGGAAGATACTATTGACGAGAAGATATACAAGATCATCCAGACCAAACGTGAAATTGCAGCTACAGTGACAGGTGCGACGGAGCAGATCGAGGAGGATATTGTAAATATGGTAGCTAACTTATTTAACCAAAAAAATGATGAAGAAAATGAAATTAACAGCATTGATAATTAGCCTTCTTGCTTTATCTGTATCCATTATGGGTTTATTAAGAATAATGGAGGAGGACATCAAACTCAAAAACTGGAGAAAGAACCTGACCAAGGGAATGAGCATAATAGTTGACAACGGTAAGGTGATCTACAAGGCTCAGATTATATGGGCTGGTGCAGGATGGGTTCGTGTAATATCGACAGATGGAAAAACGGCAGCTTTTGGAACAAAGTGTATTTATCCTTTAACCTACCTGATTGATGAGAACGATATACAGAACGAAGATACTGCTCAAAAAGAAGGAACAACTGCTTGAGGACAGGAAAGATGAATTCAAGACTGAACTTACGATTGAGTTGTATAAAAAGTCAATTATTGATGAATACAAAGAAAAAGGACTTGATGTGAATGTAGATGTAACCTATAAATAAGTAGATGTAACCTATAAATAATATGGCACGAAAACCAAAAAAAGGACTTACATATTTCCCGATGGATATCGATATTTTTCAGGATATCAAGATTCGAAAACTGATCAAGTATCAGGGTGGCAAAGCTATCAGTGTGTATGCTTACCTGCTCTGTAGTATCTACAAAGATGGGTACTATATGCGGTGGGACAATGAGTTGCCCTTCATAGTCTCGGAGGTTACCGGGTATGATGAGGCTTATATACACGAAGTGATTAAGAGCTGCTTGAACATTGGACTGTTTTCAAAATCATTGTTTGATAAGGAGAAAATATTGACTTCAAAAGGCATTCAAGAACGGTTCATTCTTGTTATGAAAAACTCTAATCGTGTTTCTGAAATTGATGAATTTAACCTCATTTCTTCCGAAGAAACCCCTATTTCTTGCCAAGAAACCCCTATTTCCTCCGAAGAAACCCCTATTTCCTCCGAATTTGGTACACAAAGAAAAGAAAAGGAAATAAAAAGAAATAAAATAAAAGGAAATGAAGAAACTCCCCCCCCTCTTTTTGAAAAAATTGATTATAAAAAAATAGTCGATGAATATCACCAGAAATGCCCGAAAATGCCAAAAATTCAAAGTTTGCATGAAAACAGAAAAAAATCAATAAGAGCCAGATTTAAAGATTTTGGAGAGTCTGGAATAATCCAAATGTTTGAAAACGCAGCTTTATCAAATTTCCTAAACGGAGAAAATGATAGAAACTGGATTGCAAACCTTGATTGGCTTATGAACCCATCAAATTTTACAAAAGTTTTAGAAGGAAATTACAAAACAATTATTAGAAATGGAAATCAATCAAATAATCAGAAAAGCTTTGCCGCAGATGGATATCAAGTCCCAATGTGATTTACCAGAGCTTACTCCGGAGGAGAAAAACTCTGCCATACAAGCAGAAAAGAGCCGTAGGGCACGACGATTTGGAATATCACCTGAGGCCATAACCCTAAGTCCAGAGGCTATTGACAAGGTGTTGATGTTTGCTAGAAAAGATAAAGTTAGCAGCCAAAAGATAAACGAATATTGGGAAAAGATCGAAAAGGAGACCCCTCCGGTTTCGCTCACAGTTGACCAGCTTCGAGAGGCATTTATCGCAAGGGCAAGTCACATTGCCAGGAAGGAATTTGTCATTGATAACTACAACCGGTCAATACTTGAAAAGCTATTTCTCTATTTCACGGCTTCAGATCAAGCTAAAGAGGCTGGAATTGACCTCAACAAAGGAATTCTTCTGATGGGAGGTTTAGGTACTGGAAAATCAACCATAATGCGTTGCTTTTCCAAAAACCAACACACATCCTACAAGTTTGTTGCATGCATGCATCTGACTTACGACTTTGTAGAGCATGGGTTCAGCATTATCAAAGATCATTGCAGGATTGAAACAATTGCAAGAAACCAATACTGGCAAACAGAAATCGGCGTCTGCTATGATGATATGGGCACAGAAGAAGAAAGGAGGCGATATGGTGACAAGGTAAATGCCATGACAGAGATCATCCTGAACAGGTATGATATGATTCCACACAACATGACGCATATCACAACCAACCTTAATGCAAATGATATTGAAAAATATTACGGCGCCAGGGTTCGCAGCAGAATGAGAGAGATGTTCAACATTCTGACATTTGATTCTTCAGCACCAGACAGGAGGAAATAATCATGAAAAAATACACTACGGAAAATGAAATCAGGGCGCTTTCATGGCGTCAACCTTATGCTGATCTAATGCTTGCCGGTAAGATCGAGACAAGAAGCTGGAAAACCAATTACCGGGGATGGGTACTCATCTGTTCAAGTAAGAAGCCTTACAACATTGGACAGATTGAAGCTATCTCCGGATTTGATGGATTAGAGCGGATTATTGATCTTGCTCAGGCTAGAGAAATCTTCAAACAATTGTGCGGATCTGCTATTGCAATTGGATATCTTTCTGATTGCAGAAAAATGACACCTGAAGATGAGGAAATCTGTTTCGTAAAATACCATCCTGCACTTTACTGTCATGTTTACGAGAACGTTCAGATGTTACCTCAACCTTTCCCCTGGCAGGGAAAACTAGGATGGAGAATAGTGCCGGATGAGGTTAAGCATCAAATTAAAAATATGCTTGAGCTATGACACCTGAAGGCAAACTTCAATCCGAATGCTTTAAATGGTTCCGGTATGCTTACCCGCGTTACAAGAAACTGTTTTTCGCCATCCCAAATGGAGGATCCAGAAACAAGATCGAGGCAAAGAACCTGAAGCTTCAGGGAGTCGTTCCCGGAGTTTCAGACACTTGTTTAGCAGTACCAAAAGGAAAGTACCATGGACTTTATGTAGAATTCAAGTTTGGCAGGAATAAACTGTCAGATGAACAAAAAGAATTTCTTGAACAGGCAGCTGCACAAGGTTATGCAACTGCAACTGTATGGTCCTTTGACGAGTTTCAAACCGTAATCGAAAACTACTTGACATGAACCCTTACATCAAACCCGGAATGGAATTAAGTGAAGAGGATATCATTCAAGTTGTTGCAAGTTTTTATAAGCTTCCGGCAAGTAGTCTTCGCAAAGCAAACCGGAGAAGAAATATAGTAGAACCAAGGCAAATCATTTTATTTCTTCTAGTGACTTTGTGTGATTCCAGCTATGAGAGATCTGCATCCTTTTTTGACAAAAATCACTCCACTGCTGTATACAGCATCAAGATGGTTAAAGCTCTATATCAAACTGACAAAGAATTCAGATCAAATTTCCAAGAGATTCTTGAGCAGTTAAATTTAAGTGAGGTAAAGAGAAAAGAGCTTTTAACATTTGTCCAATCTAGGCTTAATTGGGGAGAGTTTAAAAAGAAACAATCGTAATATTTACCACAATGGATAAAATGAATATTTTCAACTATGAAGGTCATACAATCACTTTTCAGAGCAAAAAAGGTGAAGTGATGGTTGACGCAACGCAAATGGCTTCTGCCTTCAAAAAAAGGCCTGGGAAATGGTTAGAACTACCATCTACAGAAAGCTATCTGCTGGAATTGGAAGCTATCCGAAAATCGGATAGGTCAGATTTGATTCACACTGTCAATGGAGTTGGCACATGGTTACATGAAGATGTAGCGCTGGAATTTGCCAGATGGCTTTCGCCATCTTTTGCAATCTGGTGCAATGACCGGATAAAAGAACTGCTCAAGCATGGTGCAACGGCAATGGAGCCGGAGGATCTTCTCAATCCTGACTTTATTATTAACCTTGCTACGGAGCTAAAAAGGGAAAGACGGGAAAAAGAACGTATTGCAGAAACAGCCTTGCTGCAGGAAAAACAACTGAAGGAATCAGCACCAAAGGTCAACTACTTCAATAACGTTCTTCAAAGTGAAAGTCTGATTTCAACAAATGTAATTGCAAAAGATTTAGGGATGAGTGCAGTTTCTCTGAACCGGCTTTTACATCAAAAGCAGATCATTTACAAGTCCGGTAGTACCTGGGTGCTTTATCACAGGTACCAGAACAGAGACTATACCAAAACCAAAACTCATACCTATACTGACCAACAGGGTAACTTGAAAACAGCAGTCACAACCTATTGGACGGAGAAAGGCAGAGCTTTTATCAATTGGGTAATGGAAAAAGGATTTAAGAAAGTTGAAGTTGTAAATCAATAGTTTATGAAAATATTAATCTCTGTTCCAGATCATCATGGTAGTGAGCTTCTTGAGGCTGTTTTAAGGATGAAAGAATTTGAAAAGCATGTTGTTGTGATTGATGATAAACCTCCAGTAAAAGAAGTGCTAGACGAAATTACTGAATTAAAAATGGTGATTACTCCCCGTCCTGAAATTGAGTACCCATCTATTGGAGTATCTAATGAACATGATATGCGAAAGAAGGAACGTCAGGAATGGAAATACAGACAGAAACACTATCAACACAGAAAATAAGTAACAATTGTAAAATTAAGGACATGACAAAAATTAAAGAAATTGGAAATAATCAACCACGACAGTTTAAGTTTATTTGCCCTGGCTGTAATTGTGAACACATGTTTAATGATACATGGAAATTTAATTACGATTTTCAAAAGCCTACAATCTCACCATCGTTTCTACAAAAAGGTTTTTTGGGATTTAAAAATGAAGAACCTTTTTATGGTACTTGCCATTCATTTATTACAGATGGTAAAATACAATTTCTTGGAGATTGTTCACATGACTTGAAAAATCAAACCGTTGAGCTTATAGAGTTCCCGTCTTAATATTGGCGGTAACGTTTTGCAGCTAAAAAATCGGGCGGGATTTTGCCCACAAAACTTAATAAAATGAACAAACAATTGAACTTATTCGAAACTGTCAACGAAGCGCCTAACCCCGCCTGTTTTTTAAGTGCTGTTAGCAACCGTGTTATTTTTAGTTCATATGTGAATGAGAAAGTGGCATGGCTCGCTTACGGTGATTTCTTAAGGTTTGCACTATCAAATACTAACGGAGATGTACGATTTGGTTATTATGTAGATGGTGAGCCGTTTTGCTCTGGCAACTTTGGAGAACTTCGATATTCGGGATTTCTTAAACATGGTTGCTAACAAGGATAAATACGCAACAAACCCTTAAAAATTAATCAAAAATGACAACGCTAATTTTGACTTACTTTTTAGTTAACACCATTCTGGCTGTTAATGAACATTTAACAGCAAGCGAAAGAATGAAAAAATATTATGAGGTTGCCGGAAACAGCTTCTTTCTGATGGTATTTTTTGGGTTGCCGATTACAATCTTACGAATTGGCATAAAGTTGAAATTATACATTTATATTTTACTTAACCAAGAAGTTGAAGATGAGAAAATTTCCGATTGATATAACCGGCAAAAGGGTGCAAATAGGTGACAAGGTACACGGTTATGGATTTCTGCATTGTCAAGATGGTTTCAAAATCGACCTTAGACCTATGGTCACTGTAAATATCCAGAATGGAAAACTATTCTTTGGGGAATTATCTGCAGAATCCTTTGACAGGTTTAGAATTATATGCTCTGGTCAATAGTATGGTTCCTGATGGGGCTCTGGATTGGTTATGGGATTAAGCGTAAGCTTGCTTATCACATCATTAAGGTAGTAGAGATATGCCAACGAACACGATTAGAATACTACGAAATTCTTGGCGAAAACATCAAACTGAAAGAAGAAATTAAAGAACTAAAAGAAAAACACCCCGCTCCCTCTGGTCAAGGTAATAAGCGGGGTGGCTTAATCACAAAAAAAATATTGAAAACTCCTTTCTTTTTAAAAAGGTTGTAGCTTTGGGGCATAAACCAACTATTCTTAAATATATGAGCCAGCCTACACACAAAATTAAGCTTGAGGCCCTAATAGGAGTCTTTTTTGGAGTAATAATTCTTTACATTGCAGTGGCATTCGCCCTTGATTATTTTGAAGAAACCCACTTTTTAAATAAATATAGTGGTACACTTGAGTCAATTTTTTCCAGTTTAGCATTTGCGGGATTACTCTATACAATCTATCAACAGCAAATCACAATTCAAACTCAAGTTGTTGAAATGAGAGAAACCAGACAACAAGCTATTACAGCTAATGATATTTTCAAGCGACAAACCGAGCTTCTGGAACTTCAAGATTTGAAAACTGGTTTTTTTAAGCATTACGACGAAAGTAAATTTCATTTAATGTCAATTGATGTAAATGAAGACTCCAAAGTATATCGGGGTCATCAATATTTCATTCATATCATTGATAAGTTCCATAATAACTATGATAATTTTGCTAAAAGGCTAAATAGAGCTGAAAGACTAAAAAGTAACACTAATCGACGAAACGAATTTTTATTAGATGAACTACAAACATCTTTTAATCAAATTGAAACAAAGCAAATATCTTCACATATCCTACCATATCTAAAGTCTATTGTGTTAAATGTTGAATATCATATAAATAACAAAATGAATCCATCATATGACAGTGATTATTATCAACTGCAATTGAGGTTTTCAATCGAGCCAGAGGTTGCCAAATTACTATGCTATATTCATAAATTCTCAAACAACGATAACTACCCAGATTTTCATAACACAATAAACGAGCTTTCGTTATGGACTCATTTAAATAATCCTGATAGTAATTATGAACACATTGTAAGAAAAGCTATTAAAGAAGATATTGATTCACGAAATGAAGAGGACTGACATGTATGATTGATAAAAACTACAACCCCGTCAAGTACCGTGCTCAACAAGCAATGTGGCCGGTAGAACTATTCCTATGGCTGGTAAGATCCATCGCAAAACTATTTAAACGTAAGACATAATATTCAAAGCTTATTTACTCTGCTTGCATTTTTGCCCCGCCTCCCCAGCGGGGCTTTTTTAGTTTACACAACTAGGGCCGGAAGCATCATTTTTAACCTTACCTCCCTCTTATAAATGCCGAAAGAATTACCCAAGAATAGCAGAAAACAGCCTTATTTCCCTATTTGTACCTTATCTCTGCACTACTTTTTTTCTTAAATCTTCGAAAGTGTATTTCCGATACACGAATTTTAACCCTATTTTCTCGAAATTTTGTTACTGATTATCAATGCTTAATTGATGCTTTTGTGTACTAAAATCAACGTGTTACATCAACACGCTTTTTTTATTTTACCTTTACACCTTTAACACTTAAAAAGGTATGACACAGACACATGGAGCATTATTACTGCTGTTTTACTTCATCGCAGTATCCCTTATCACAAAATTTATCCGAAAAGGAAACACGTCCAAACTGAACTATCTTGTTGCCAACCGCAGCATCCCCTGGTGGATGGCAGCATTCTCACTGGCTGCAACATGGGTATGGGCACCGGCAATGTTTATTGCTTCAGAGAAAGCCTATACTGCTGGTTGGGTTGGTGTTTTCTGGTTTATTACACCAAACGTTTTAACACTTGTAATCTTTGCATACTTCGCATCCTGGATGAGAGAAATGCATCCTCATGGCTGGACATTCTCTGATTTCATCAGGACAAAGTTTAGTAACAGGACACACAATCTCTACCTAGTTGAAAGTTTCGGTCTGCAGATACTCAGCTTTGCAGTGCAGCTCCTTGCCGGAGCAACAATCATGTGGAAAATTACAGGTCTACCATTCACACTTACAACAGTTCTGCTTGCTGTTATTCCACTTGCATACACTTACACAAAGGGCATTAAAGCCAGCATCCTGACTGATTACTGGCAGATGCTCTGGATAGTGATAGTACTACTTATTGGATTGCCGTTTATGTTCATCAATGGTGGAGGAACAGAAACACTCTTGCAGGGGCTTTCCGGAAAAGCTGGCGACATACATGGGATGTTTAGCGGTAAAGGATTAGCTGTAACACTTGCATTCGGAATTCCTACAACGATAGGACTTCTATCCGGGACATTTGGAGATCAGATGTTCTGGCAAAGAATATGGTCCATCAAAGAAGGTCAGGTAAAGAAATCAATGCTTTGGGCAGCAGCAATCTTTGGAGTTGTACCGCTTTCTCTTGCGATTTTCGGCTTTTTTGTTGCAGGAAAAGGTTTAGATATTACAGACCCACAACTTGTCAATGTAGGGGCTGTGATGGCTTTTGCACCTAAATGGTTCTTGTATGTTTTCATGGTCATGATTCTTTCCGGCCTGATTTCCACTGTTGACAGTATCATATGCGCTGTTTCTTCTGTTTCGGGCCATGATCTGGTGAAACGATTTGAAGGATTCAGAAGATGGTCTCCTGTTCAGGTTGCAAAGTTTTCAATGATTGTTGTAACCTTTTTAGCAATCACAATATCCAACATCCCTGGACTGAAGATCTTACACCTGTTCCTGATCTATGGCACCCTTAGAGCTTCAGTCATGCTTCCAACAGCCTTTGCAATCAAAGGCATAAAGATGAGCGAAAAAGGATTGTTCTATGGACTTCTGACCAGTATCACAATAGGTCTTCCAATTTTCGCAATTGGAAACTTCTCTGGCAATACGCTATTGATTGTTACAGGATCACTCTTTACCATCCTTGCTTCAGGTCTCATATCAATCACATTGAAAGATGAAACCAGTAAAGTTTAAAGAGCAGAATCAACAGCTTGGACCACCCAAAGGAATATCAGAGGAGGAATGCTCTCCTCTACCAGTGTTCACCGATGGAAAGCAATGTATTTCCTGCTGGGAATTGACTCCGGAAGAACTAGCAAAGGTTAACCGTACCGGCCGGATATGGCTATCTGTTCTTTCCGGACACACCCAACCTCCGGTATGGATGTCAGCTGAAGAAACAGTCTTTTTTGAGAAACCTGATTTTCCAATCAATCCAAACTAAGATGAACGAATTTAACCCAATCCAATTAAAGCCAGATACTCATTTGGTCGCAGAGGCTCAGAAAGAGTATAAAAGGCTTGGAAGTATAAAAATTAAGCGTGGGCATTCCCTCTTTGCTTTCAACATGACAAAGGTCCATCTTAGGAAAGTAGACCTCAAGAAGGAAGCAATCCTAGATATTAACGGAAATGTAATTACAAGGTCAAAAGTTTTTCAGGAGCCGGATACAATATTTATGCCTGCACTGAACGCAAAAAATGCACTCAAGAAAATTCTCAAATCATTCATTAAAACTCAAAATCAAACTTCATGAAACGAATTATCGCAATTCTGCTGATGCTGACATTTGCAGCAACAGCTTCAGCTCAAGTCTACGACGGTATCACACAACCGACAAAGTTTAGATACTGGATGCCATTTTCAACCTCAACAGATGGTACAGGAAAACTTGCTGCTGCACCTTTCGTTGGTTACAAGGTTCAACCGGCCAACTGGATTTCTCTTACACCGGTGTTACAGTATAACTTCTCCAGGGAGGCAGTCATACCGCAACTTTGGGTCAATGTAAACTATCAACAGAAATACTACCTGCTGTTCAGGTCAATTTATGACCTCAAGTCAGAGACCTTCAGCGAAACGATTTCAGGAACAGTCAAACTCAATAAGTATATGGTTGACTTCACTTGGGATAACTTCTATCGAGCGGAAAAGTTCTTGCAGAAAGACAGGCTTCAGATACTTGCCGGATATGGATGGAAGCATGTAATCTTTAATGCTGGTTATTCAATCAGAGATCAGCCCGGTTTTGTTACAAACATAAGGCTAAAACTAACCAACCTTTCATGGATTCAGTTGAGGTATGACACAGGTATAGATTCATTCACCCTTTCAACAGCAATTCACCTTTGATCGTAGATTTTCAATCACCGGGAAGAAAGCAGAATGCAAGTAACGAGGCTTTTGTGAGGCTGTGGGACAATATAGACAAGATTGTTTCATCTGACCAGATTGAAAGCCTTGTTGCAGATGCTGCCATGGATATCAAGTGCAGGGTTGGAGAAAAGAATGCCGGATATGCATGGTCTGGAGGAAAAGACAGCATTGCCCTTCAGGTAGTATGTGAGATAGCCGGAATCCATCAATCTGTTATTGGTCTATCCAGAGAGCTGGAATATCCACATTATCTCGCCTGGCTAAAAATGAACAGACCTTCCGGTTGCATAACGTGGGATGCCAACATTGGATATGAATGGCTTGTTAAAAATCCACACATGGTATTTCCTGACAGATCGGAATTGATGTCCAAGTGGTACGCACTTATCCAGCATCGTGCACAGGCAGAGTTTTTTCACAACGCAAATCTTGATATTATCATTCTTGGGAGAAGAACACAAGATGGCAACTACACCGGTGAAAAGGGAAAGAATTTCTATACAGATAAAAATGGAGTAACAAGGTTGTCTCCAATAGCACACTGGAAACATGAACATGTGCTGGCAGCCTGTCACTATTTCAAGAACAGAAATATCCCCCCAATCTATTACGATCCTGAGGGTTGGATTAGTGGTACCGGTGTATGGCCCGTGCAAACCTCATCCTTTGGCAGGGAGCATTCCTGGGAGCTACTTTATCAGATTAGCCCAGAAACATTACACAAAGCAGCAAAATATTTTCCTGAAGCAATTGAAACACTTAAAAAGCATGTCAAAACAATCTAAAATCATTCACGAGGATAAAGTCCTTAACCTGTCAGAGTTAAAAGAGCACCCTGGCAACCCCAACACCCATACACACGCGCAGATAGATGCACTCGTACAGAGCATGGATCGGTATGGCCAATATTATCGCATCATCTGTGATGAAAACAATCAGATTATCTGTGGCCATGGTAAGAAAATGGCTCTGGAAAAGATGGGTGAAAAGTCCGCAAAAGTTACAGTTATAAAGGGTCTGAACGAAAAACAGAAACTGAAACTATTGCTCGAGGATAACAAGATTCAGAGCATGAGTTATGTAAACTTTACACAGGTTGAGGCTTTGATCAAAGATATTGGGGAAATGGATATCATCGGCTTTTCTCCTGAGTACCTTGATACAATCCTGAATGAAGTTAGTCTCGATAACATGGGTGTAGACTTTACAAAGCCTGGTATAAGAAATGACAATTTCAGCAATGACCTTCAGGCAGAACAAAATGCCCAGTATGAAAACATCGATGCAGGAATGCAACCTGCAAGAACAATGAAATGCCCCCACTGTGGAGGTGAAATAACGATCTGATCATGGAAAGAGACCTCTTTAAGCCACTTAAGGAAATGAAGTTTGTTGACAGGGAAATAATCAGGCCAAATGATTATAACCCCAACAAAGTACTTGAGAAAAACCTAAAACTTCTCATGCAAAGCATACTGACAAATGGTTTCTGTTTCCCGATTGTAATCAGGCCGGATTATACCATCATAGACGGTTTTCACAGATGGCTAGTTTCCGGGAGAGAGCCTTTGAAATCAATGTTGGGTGGAAAGATTCCTGTTGTGGTGGTGACGCATGAAGATGAAAGTAAGAACATGTACGGTACAGTTACATTCAATCGTGCCAGAGGGACACACCTTCTTGAACCAATGGAAAACATAGTCAAATCACTTTTGGATAAAGGTAAAACGGTAGATGAAATTTCCAAAGAGATTGGCATGAGCAGAGAGGAGATTTTCAGACTTTCAAAAATTGATCGTGAGACTTTTCTTAATACGATCATAAAACGCCAGACTTTCAATAATGCCGAGTCATTGAGGAAATATAAATGAAAACCAAAACATACAATATTGATGTTGTGACAGCTGCTGAAAGGAGGATTCTGGAAACCTTCAACAAGCATCACATGACAGTCCTTTCCTTCTCCGGGGGAAAGGATTCAATCGTTATGGGAGACCTCATCATTAAAACGATGCTCAAGTACAGCATTCCATTCAACCGACTAATCGTTACATTCTATGATGAGGAAGGCGTTTATCCTGACTTTGAAAGGACAGTATTCGAATGGCGCTCCATGTTCCTGTCATTGGGTGCAAAGTTTTATTGGTTCTGTTTACCTATAAAGCATTACAACTGCTGCAACAGGTTGGAGAATGATGAAAGCTTTATCTGCTGGGAACCGGGCAAAGAAGATATTTGGATTAAACCTATGCCAAAGTTCGCTATACGCAATCATGAGAAGTTTGTCATGGGAATGACATATCAAGTCTTTTCAAAGGTTCTTTTTGATGGCTTACCTGTTTTTGTTGGGCTAAGAATATATGAATCAGTGCAACGTCTGAATTCGATTGCCGAAAAGTCTAAGTCACAATTTGTTTATCCGATCTATGACTGGAGAGATAATGATGTATGGCTTTACCTCAAGCTAAATAACATACCATTCCCTGAAACATATCTTTATCTGTACAAGACAGGGGTTCCGATAAACAAGCTCCGGATAAGTCAGTTCTTTAGTGTCGATACCATAAAGTCCCTTCCAAAGGTTCTGGAATTCTACCCAAACCTTTATGAAAGAATTATCCGCAGAGAACCCAACGCAGATCTTGTGATGCTTTATTGGGAAACAGATATGTTCAGGAGTTCAAGACAAGATTCGCGATTTGAAACAGGCAAGGATAAAGATTATAAAGAAATTCTCAGGCTTGAACTTAAGAAGGCCTCTCAGCATCCGGGACTCTATCCAGGCTATAAGCAGGCAAAGAAACTTTATGCAAAAGTGACCCCGAAAAACTCATCTGAAACTTGCAGGAAGATCTATCAGATTCTACTGGCAGGAGACCCGAAAAACAGAACCGTACGTGTTGTTACTTCAGAGATTTTTAATGAAAACATGGATTAAAAATGAGACAGGGCCAGAAACTTACACGATTGTCCAAGAAAAAGAAGAAAGAAAAGCTTCTTGAATACTTGCGCGAAACTAGCGGCATTGTGGCCTATGCATGTGAGAAAGCAGGGGTATCGCGTGTGACTTATTACAACTGGTATAAGGAAGATCCAGCATTTGCTTTAAAAGCAGACGATATTCAGGAAATTCAAATAGATTTTGCGGAGGCTTCACTACTCAAAAAGATTAAAAGCGAAGATACAACGGCGATTATCTTTTACCTCAAGACAAAAGGAAAAGACAGAGGTTATACCGAACGCAGGGAGGTCAGTGGTATTGATGGTAAAAGTATTGCAATTTCTCAGGAAATTGATTTTAAGAACCTTTCAGATGAGGAACTTGCAACAATAGGTAAGCTTTTAGAGAAATCAAAAAATGAGCAAGGCTAATGTTGAAGCTATTACAATTGCATATAACCGGGAGATGTGCAAACGCAACTTCTTTTATTTCGTTAAAGAATTCTGGGACGTGATAATCAAAGAAGAACCGGTATACAACTGGCATATTCCATTCCTGTGCCAGGAGCTTCAGGAGTTATCCGTCCATATCGTGCGACGTGACCCAAAGCCTTATGACCTTCTCATTAATATTCCACCGGGCACAACAAAATCAACAATTGTGACGGTGATGTGGCCAACATGGCTGTGGACTGTTGACCCTACAATAAGAGTAATATCCAATTCCTACTCAGGCGATCTTTCACTTGATCATGCTTCAAAGAGCAAGGATATCATCACCAGTGAGCGCTACCAGGCGTATTTTCCAGAAGTTAAGATTCGACCTGATAAATCTGCAAAAGGATTTTACGAAAACACAAAGACAGGAGCCAGATATTCAACTTCAACAGGTGGAACCATTACCGGAAAGCATGGACACTTAATCATCAATGACGACCCGCAGAATCCAAAACAAGCCAGCTCCGGTCCACTAAGGGAACAAGCTAACGAACATACAAAGACCCTTTCTTCGCGTAAGGTAAACAAGGAAAATACGCCAGTCGTGACCATCATGCAAAGACTTCATGAGGAAGATGTTACCGGATACTTACTGAAACGCAAAGGTGAAAATATTAAGCATGTCTGTTTACCTGCAGAGCTATCAGATAATGTGAAACCAGCAGCATTGAAGGAAAAATATATTGACGGACTTCTTGACCCCGTCAGGTTATCCAGAAAGGTACTGGATGAAGCTATGATTGATCTTGGAAGTAAAGGATATTCCGGACAGTATGGTCAGTCGCCTACAGTGGAAGGTGGTAATATTATCAAAGAAGAATGGTTTAGGAGAATTCCTTTGACTCAGTTTATGGCCATTAGAGGGAAAGCACCTGTACATTTCTTTATGGACACTGCATATGATGAAAAGAAGAAAAAGACAGACAACGACCCTTCAGGAATAATTGCCACAACTTTTGTCAATAATGCGCTTTTCATTTTTGATGCTAAAAAGCTATACAAGCAATTCCCAGACCTGATCAAGTTTGTCCCTGGTTACATACAAGCCAACGGTTATGACAACCGCGGAAGCTTGCGGATTGAACCAAAAGCAAACGGCAAGAGTGTCATACAACAGCTCGAAAGGGAAACGAAAATAAATGTCACACAGACACCTTCTCCATCAGAAAGCAAGGAAACCAGACTCAATGCTGCATCTCCATCAATAGAATGTGGTCGGGTTTATCTTGTTGATGGGGAGTGGAACGAAAGTTTTATTGATGAGGTCTGTGGCTTTCCACTAAAGACCCACGATGAATATGTTGACCTGCTTTGCTATGCAGTAGATTATCATTTGAATGGCATTGCAGCAATACCGGAAGATTTAACTAAAGAATCATTAGGTTTTTTCTAAAAATTACAACTATGAGTATTATAAAAGTTATCAAAAACAAACTCAAATCTGCCATTGGTATTCAACAGGATTTTGAAACGCTTTTAGCCAACAAGGACATTGACAGCATTATCAAGCAGATGCAGAACCGAAGCCAGGATGTTCAAAAAGCTTTAAAGGAATACAATGTCGATTCACATGAGATCATGTCCCGACAGGATAAGATCATCAAAAACAGTAAAGGGGAAAATGTCCGCGTTGAAAAGCAATGGAAACTCCCAATCCCTTATCAAATCTTCATTAATGAGATAAGTCTTGTTTTTCTTTATGGCCAGCCAGTGAAGTTTTCTCAAAAAAGTGAAAATACAGATAATGCATTCAATAAGTTTATTGACTTGCTTAAGTCTCTCAGATTTGACAGCCGAATAAGGCAATGCAAAAGGATCGCTGGTGCAGAAACTGAATCAGCCTTATTGCTCCATGTGTTTCGTAATGATAAAGAACAGCCAGACGCGCTGCTCAAAGTCCTTGCTGCAAGCAAAGGTGACGATCTAAGGCCTATGTTCGATATGTACGACCGGATGATAAGCTTTGGCAGAGGATATTATGTCAAGGAAAGCGGGAAATCAGTTTATCACTTCGACATATTTACAAATGATATAATTTTTCGCTGCACACGTAAAGACCCGGGATGGGATGTTATTCCGGAAGTAAATTTAATTGGTAAAATCCCTGTTATCTATTTCAAACAAGATAAAGAACATGCTGGTGTTCAGAGATTGATTGAGAGGGAAGAACATATTGCTTCTGTGACAGCAGACGTAAATGATTACTTTGCTTCTCCAGCGGTTGTGGTAACAGCAGATGTCCTTAAAAATATTCCAGATAAAGGTGAACCGGGTAAGGTCTACGTGAAGGACAGCAAGGATGGTGATGTGTCATACCTGACCGTGGATAGCGCCCCGGAGCTCAAAAAGATGGAGATAGATTATCTTCAAAGACAGATATTAAGTAAGACTTTCACTCCAAACATTGACTTTGAGACAATGAAATCTCTGTCCAATGTCTCCGGAAAGGCGCTCAAGCAAATGATGGCTTTGGCTGAAATAAAGGCCAATAAGCATAAAGAGTACCACGATGAAATGATCGACCGGTTCATAAGTCTTCTTAAGACAACGATAGGGAATGTGCTCGATGTTAAGCTCAAGGCGGAATGTGATAAACTCATCATTGACGCGCAGTTCCAGAGCCCATTCGGTGAGGATGTGTCCGAAACAATCAAGAACCTCATTGACTCCATTAGCGGAGGCTTGATGAGTGAGGAGACCGGACGTGAACTCCATCCTCTGGTGACAGATACAGCTTCAGAAACCAACCGGATCGAGAAAGAACGTAAGACGAAAAGAGAAACTGAAGGTGATGTATTTGGCCAAGGCTTTTAATCATGAAAGATATCGACCTCAACCAAGTCCAATTTCATAGGATTGAGCTTTATGCGACCCGGGTAAAGAAGAAATACCTGGCGGCAATACGTAAGCTTATCCACCTGGCAAATGAGACAAAAATAGATACTTCTAAACCTTTTCGGTTTGAGGACTATCCTGATCTTAATCGGGCAGCCAAGAGGGTTTTAAAAGAGCTCAATGATGAGATCAAAGCAACAATCGTAAATGGAATTGGTCAGGAATGGGATGAAAGCAATAAACTCAATGATTTGCGAACAGAAAGCGTTTTCAAGTTGAAGAAAATTGGGAAAGTTCCAGCTGCATACCTACAACGCAACCTTGCGGCCAGAGATGCTTTTATAAGCAGGAAAAGCGGTAAAGATGGCTTAAATCTAAGCAAGAGGGTTTGGAATTATGTTGGACAATTCAGGCAGGAGATGGAGATGGCTCTCGACATTGGATTGGCTGACGGAAGATCTGCTGCAGAACTATCCAGAGATGTACGCAAGTATCTGAATGAACCAGAGAAGCTTTTCCGCAGGGTTCGAGATAAACATGGTGTTCTTCAATTGAGCAAGAATGCTAAAGCTTACCATCCCGGGAGAGGTGTCTACAGGTCCAGCTATAAGAATGCGATGAGATTGACCAGGACTGAAACCAATATGGCATACAGGACGGCAGACCATACCCGGTGGCAGCAGCTCACATTCATTCAGGGCTTTGAAGTGCGTTTAAGTAACAATCACCCTGTTGTAGATATATGCGATGATTTAAAAGGCTTGTATCCAAAGGAATTCAAGTTTACAGGATGGCACCCCAACTGTAGGTGTCATGTAGTTGCGGTACTTCCAACGGATGAGGAGTTTGATAGGATGCAGCAAGCTTTACTAGATGGAGAGTCTGAGGTGGGTAGTAGCAGGAAAGTTATTCGGGTACCGGATGGTTTCAAGAAATGGATTAAGGACCATAAGACCCAGTATAAGGAAGCAAAGAAGAAAGGCACATTGCCGTATTTCATTAAAGATAATCCACGCTTTTCGAAAGTGTGAATTTTAGGTTAGTTGTTTTTTGGTTGGCAGCCTCCGGAATTATTTCTCGGGGGCTGTTTTTCGTGTAGCGAAAATATTTATTTTCGTGGATCAATCATCATAACTTAGGTTTTTGTGACATATTCACTCATTTAGCCTTATGACAGTAACTTTAGTTTTTTTATTTAAATTTGGTTCTGAAGAAAACATTGATAATTTACTTCAACATGGAACAGTGTATTGCAATACAGTTAAGTATTTTAGAGAAGTAGATGATAACTATACAAGAGGTGACGAAAATGAATGTAAAACCTACATAAAGCAAATTGATTGGTTAAAAATTGAAAATGAAGGTATTTCCTTGGAGTTTAATACTAAAGCTCAGCTTTATGTTGATGATGGTTCATTCAATGGTAATTTGTACTGCATGTCAGCAATAACTCGTGATGATATAGACTATTCGTTAATTAATGAAGACTTTAAGATTCATCCAATTACTCTAAATCCCTCTCTCGCTCGTTTTGGCAACAGCGCAATGCTTATATACAATATCCCAGAGTTTTTCATAAGACTAGAGAAAGCACTAAAGAGAAAACACAAGAAATATCAATATGAACCAATAACTTACACAGATTTTAACACTTATGAAGGTGAATTGAGTCCTTTTATAAAATCAATCAAGTATGATTATCAGAAGGAATTCAGAATTTTTATTAGAGGTCAATCAAATAAGCCGTTTATTGTTAACATTGGAAACTTAACAGATATTGCAATCAAAGTAAAAAGCGCTGAAGTGGTCAATGGTATTGCAGTTGGCATTGGTCTACCAAAAAAATAAGAAAAATGATATTTTCAAAGAAAGTTTCAGAATTAAATTACGACGACATTTATGATTTAGTTGTAAATACAAAAGAAAAGGAAGGTCAGTACCTCGATTATAAAGAGAATATTGATTTATCCGATAGAGGCAAGACACAACTTGCTAAAGATTTGTCCGCATTTTCCAATGCAACTGGTGGATTTCTTGTTTTCGGTATTTCGGATAAACTTGAAATTATTGGGGTTGAAGCCGAAATAAATGGAAGGCCTGTTATTGAATGGTTCAACCAGATCATCTCATCAAATATTGAGCCCCCAATTCACTACGTTGACCCGGTTATCATACCTATCCCAGACAATCTGAAAGTAATTCTCATTATTCAGGTTCCAGAAAGTAAGAATAAACCTCACATGGTGAGGGATAAGAACACCTATCATATAAGACGTAATGACAAAATTGATGTTGCAAAACATTATGAAATTAGAGACATGTTTGATAATTCAAGAAGCAGGTTAGACCAGTTCAATAGTTTTTTAACCTCCCGTAATTTACTGGACATAGATAGTGAGCAATTTGCAGACAATTTTAATTCAAAGCAGCTTTTCTCAGATATTCACACCAAAACTGACTATAAGAAACCAGTTGTTTTGTTTACTTTAGTTCCCAGTGAACTGTTTAACGAGAAAATAGAAATAAGTACCAACAGTATTCATAGTTGGTTTGAAAAGAACTCTTTAGGACACCTCCCATTTCCAGATAAACGTTTATTTTTTGTACATGACGACTACGAGCATAAAATTGACGGCATTGTTATCATAAACAATAGAATAGATTCATACCCCACATCTTATCTTGAAATGTTAGAAAACGGTTTTGTTGAGGCTGGATTTTCGAGTTCTTTTACTCGTCTATGCAAAGATCGAAACGAAGTTCCCCATAATCAAGTTGAAATTCATCTAACTCCAATAGTTGGTTATTCTATGATGTTTTTAGGGTTCTTAAGGTTAGTTTATCAACATTTTGGAATCAGTGAAGAATGCTTATTTCAGATAAGCTTTAAAAATGTACTAAACTACTATCCATATGGAGTTCATAACCAGTACGACCTTAGGCATATTCATATGCGAAATAGTATAAATAATCGACAACATCAGAACTTTAAGATTTCGAGAAAGGTTTCCCCAGCAAAATTAACTGAGAAAGATATTCATAACATTGGAAAGTATGTATCACAACGAATTTGCCGTGTTTTTGGCTTTAATGAGGATCTTTGTTTCGTTGATGATAAGCTCTCGTTTCTTTCCATGGATATATTCAAATTATAAATTCTCCTCAAGTAGACAAGATGCTCAATTTAATACTTACACACCCCTCGATAAAAAATGAACTACCAAGTTGCTATGCTGATAGACTTGGAGTAATCTACTCAAACAGTCATGCTGTTAAGGGTAAAAAAGTCAAAGGTCAGTTTTTTACACCAACGAAAGTTGCTAAGCTTATGGCATCACTTTCTCAGTTTAAAAGTCGAAGTATGGATATTTGTGACCCAGGCATTGGTTTGGGGGTGCTTTCTTGTGCTTTAGTTGAAAAACTTATTTTACACAGTAATGAAGTTGAAAACATCAATTTGGTAGGTTATGAAACTGATGAAGAAATCATTCCATACACTGAGCAGGCTCTTTCATATCTTCAATCATGGGTAAAGGCAAATGGTAAAGTGTTAATTTACACTATTATAAAGACAGATTTTGTAACAACAAACTCCACTGTTCTCAGGATTCAGAACCATGGGTATTTTGAGCAAGAATCAACTTTTTTTCCGAAATTCTATGATATAATTATTTCAAACCCTCCTTATTTCAAGCTGTCACGGGATGATGAGAAGGCAATAGCCGCAAAAGAGTTGGTAAGTGGCCAGCCAAATATCTATGCATTATTTCTTGGGATATCTTCCAAACTACTCAAGAGATATGGGGAGTTGATTTTCATCACACCAAGAAGTTTTGCCTCAGGCAACTACTTTAAATCCTTTCGGTTAGAGTTTTTCAAGAATGTAGTTATTACAAATATCCATCTCTTTAACTCACGAAAAGATGCCTTCAACCGAGATAGTGTCTTGCAAGAGACTTTGATACTTAGGGCTGTTAAACAATCAAAAGCTGAAGACATCGTTGTGAAAATTTCTTCAAGTAACGGGGTTGAAGATATCGCAAATTCAGATAGCAAATCCTATTTACTCAAAGAACTGATTGACTTTAATTCGACTGAAAAAATATTACACATTCCTTCAAACAAACGTGAAGAAATTGTTTTTTCGCTTGTTAACTCTTGGCACAATACAATAAGAGACTTCGATATTCATGTTTCAACAGGGCCTGTTGTTTCTTTCAGGGCAATAAAATTCATACAGGACCAACCTAGTAAGGATGTGCAAAGCGTTAGTTTATTTTGGCTACAAAATATCTGTAAAATGAAGATCGAATGGCCAAAAATGATAAAAGGGAAAGGTCAATTCATAGAATTTTGTCCGGAATCAATGTCAATTCTTGTTCCGGCCAAGGATTACATTATCCTTAGAAGGTTTAGTTCAAAGGATGACAAAAGTAGATTAATAGCAGCCCCATTTTTTTCTGATGATCAGGAATATAAATTGATAGGTCTTGAAAACAAACTGAATTATATTTATCGAAAGAATGGCTGTATGAAAAAAACTGAGGTAATAGGTCTTTGTGCTTTACTGAATAGTGACCTGTATAATATTTATTTTCAGTCTTTTAATGGTAACGTAAATGTAAGTGCAACGGAAATAAGAGAGATGAAATTACCTCCTTATGAACTCATTTTAAAAATTGGAGAACGATTAATTGAATCAAATAATTACAGCATGGATAATGTTAATCTTCTGATAAAAAATATACTTCATATTAATCTTTGACACAAAATGACCAAAATTAGGGAATCTCAAGAAATTCTTTCAGCCTTAGGGCTTCCACCCGCACAATGTAATGAATTGTCAGGCTTAACTCTACTTGCATTGGCACAGATAAAAGAGGATGATTCTTGGGAATATGCAACAGGTAGAAGTTTAACTGTCACAAAAGGCATAATGTCATTCGTAAACGAGCACTACAGCAAAAGCTATGCGCCTAACACAAGAGAAACATTCAGAAGACAAGTTTTACATCAATTCGTGCAAGCTCGGATTGCAAACTACAATCCAGATATTCCTGATTTGCCAGTGAATAGTCCACGTGCTCATTATGCATTAACTCCTCAGTTCTTAAAAGTGGTTCAAACATACGGTACGCTGAAATGGGAAAATGAACTTTCAATTTTTCTTGACTCCTATGTAAAGCTATCGGAAATCTACATTAAAGAAAGGAAGATGAACCAAATCCCGGTTCGATTACAAAGCGGTGAAACTATCAATCTTTCCTCTGGTCGACATAATGAGGTTCAGGCAGCAATAATTGAAAAGTTTGCAACAAGGTTTGCTCCCGGAGGACTATTGCTTTATCTTGGTGACACTGCAAAAAAGAATTTATATCTTGATCAAGAAACACTTAACTCACTTAATATTCCTATTGATCAACACAGCAAGCTACCGGATGTAGTAATTTATGATAAAAATAGAAACTGGTTGTTTTTGATTGAAGCTGTGACCTCTCATGGCCCTGTTTCTCCAAAACGAATTGTCGAAATAGACGATCTTTTAAAGCACTGTTCTGCTGGAAAGATATATGTGACGGCCTTTCCTGATATGGCTGAGTTTAAAAAGCACTCAAACAACATCGCATGGGAAACAGAGGTTTGGTTAATGGATATACCTGATCACTTGATTCATTTCAATGGGGATAGGTTTTTAGGACCTAGAAAATAACTCAAAAATTTGGTTCTTTTGTTTAATATGTATTACTTTTGTTCTAAGAAACAGACTGTAAGAAATGAATTCCAGTACTTCCAAAATTATTAATTCAATATTGTTTTTTGCTTTTAGAGGCGATGACAATACACTTGATCGATTAAAATTAATGAAACTTCTTTGGCTTTCAGATAGAATTCATTTGAATAAATATGGACGTCTCATAACAAGAGATAAATACAGTGCTTTGCCTCATGGGCCAGTTCCTTCAAATACCATAGATATTTCAAGAGTTTCTATAGTCGATTTCTTCACGGTAAACGGCTTCAAAATTAAAGCTTTAAAAGATTTTGATAAAGAGTACTTTTCCAATTCTGACATTAAGGTTTTTGAATACGTTTGGAACAAATTTGGCTCAATGGACTCAATAAAACTTCGTGATTTGTCACATGAGTTTCCGGAATGGAAGAGGTATGAAAAAGAATTATTAAACGAATCAATGCCAAATAGTTATGAAATGGTGATCACAGATTTTTTTGAGGATGTAAGTGCTGGGATTTTTAATGATTTCATTACTGCTGAGGAAGTTCAAAATTCCATTTCAAGATACAATTACAATTCCTCTCTTCAATCAATATTGAAAGATTAATGATGGACTTCCCTGCTGAATTTGTAATTAATAGCACCTTAAAGTTAGGTGTAATTTACAAAATTGTAGCACCTGAATTTATTAATATTGAAATCCCTCATTATTATATTGTTGTTGCTATTGAAGATGAACATAATTACCTTTGTGTCTGCACCACTCAGTTAGATAAAAAGATAAATTATTTTGAAAATAGTGGGTTACATCTTGATAGCTTAGTATACATTGAACCTAATGGATCAAATGGGTTAACTAACGATACATACGTCGACTGTAATCAATATTTCTCAGCAACAAAAAGAAAACTTTATGAGAAAGTTGGTCAAGGTGTGCTAAACGTCACTGGGAATTTGTCAGAAGAAGAATACAATAGACTTTTAGATGGTATTTATAAAAGCGATATAAATGATATTCCAAAAAAGCTTCTGAGAAAGCTTTAATCGCTATAATTTTAGACATTAATTGAGATTCCATAATTATTGGACTTTCCTTCCACCCCTCCTTCCTTCTTTGGCAACCAGATACCCAAACCGGACAATTACTTTATCGTTCTGGTATGGGCTTAGGTCAAAGTCATGATCATACCAAAATGTTGATATCTCAACGCCTATCTGGTCAATAGTAAAGCGATCAAATATTGCGGCAAGGCTTCCGAAGTAGTAATGCCTTCCGGTGCCCTTAAATTCGACGTGATATACTTTCCTTTGCTGCTTTGTCATTGTGTTTTTAATTGAGTGTGTAAATTTATGATTTCTGAATGGAATTAGGGACTAAAGTAGCAGACAATTAATTGCCTGCTTAAGATCAAAGCTTTGTTAAACTATGATGTTATAACCAGTCGATCTTGTAGAACTTGAATCCTAACGGTATTCCCAGACTCTATACCGGCTTCTTTAAGCCAATGGCCTGTTAGAACCAGCTGAGGCTTTGGAATAGCTTTAGAACGGAACTTACTGGTTTTCCGAGGAGATTCAATGTGTTCTCTGACTTTTATCTCTCTAATTTTCATGTTTATAGATTTAGAATAATGTTAACTGCATGCCCGGTGCAAATACCGGAACTGGAATTTTCTTTTCGTTGATGTGTTCAACTTTATGGCCATTAACAGGCTTTGGTTCACCTTTCTCATTATGCCAAACCTGCCAAGCAATGGACTGCTGTTTGCTAATGGGTTTAAGGTGAGGTATTCCTCCGGTGGTAAATATCAATGGATTTACTTCATAACCAAAGCTGAAATCATCCGGCATCAAGCTGTTCGATTAATCCTTGTACTGTCATGATTTTTAAGTTTTAAGTGTTATTTCCTTACAAATATACGAATTGTTTTATTAAATACAACAATTTTTAATAAATTTTTTTGTATTTATTTTTAATTGATTATCAGTAATAAACTAGATTTTTAGTGAGTGTTATAATAACACGCTACTTTAGAACCTAACTTTACAACCTCACATTGACAAACTAATTAGTTGAAAATGAAACTGAAAATTTTACAGGCACTAAAAACCAAATATGCTAATCTGGGGTTTGGTGACAAGGCATTTGACGGGGTGGCCGATTACCTTTCTAAAACCGTCACGAAGGAAGAAGATATCGAAACCGCTACTGCCGGGGTCGATTCGCTGCTAAAAGCATTTCAGGGCGATGTTGATAAAGTTCGCACAGAACTGGCTCAAAAGAAAACCGAACTGGAAGAGCTGAAGAAAAAAAATCCTGACCCTCAAAATCCTGATCCGCCAAAACCTGATCCTGAAGAACCAGCATGGTTTAAAGTATTCAAGGAAGATCAAGCCAAAAAGCTTGAAGCTCTTGAAAAGGAGAATCAAAGTTTCAAGGCTGATAGAGCAAAGGAAACTAAGTCAGCTCAGGTAGCAGCAAAAGTGAAAGAACTCGAAATCCCTGAATGGCGCATGAAGGGGGTGATATTACCGGAAAACCTCGATGAGGCCGGAATCACAACCTTCTTGACAGAGATCAAACAGGATATGATTACCGCAGGGCTTTCAAACAAAGCACAATCAGGATTCCTTGTCAACAAAGATGAAGCACTTAAACAAATGGCTTCAGATCTGGTAGACAAGTATTCTGTAGAGGAAAAATCAAAGTAATTCTAAATTCTAAATTCATTCAAAATGAACTTTAAGAAAAACAGTTATGGCGGAAGTCGGCCGGTTTTTGTTAATCCTCCAGCACTTGTGTTGGGTGGATTTGAACTTGATACCAGCGCACAGACCTTTGCCATTGGTGCTATTATCCCTGCCGGAACTCTCGCTGTTTGCGATGAGTCAACACGGAAAGTGAAGCTGTTTAAATCTGCAAGGGTAACAGCAATTGACACTGAAGATGCAAAGATCATCTCAGTTGAACATGACGAATATCTCTCA
>JAGXRB010000098.1 GCA_018336075.1 Bacteroidota bacterium | reverse complement strand
TCGCTATTTATGCACGTTTTGCTTTCTAAAATCTTTAAAATCGATGCCGACACTGTCATGATTACTTCCACAGCCATGATTTGCAGTCCGCCTTTTGTACCCGTTGTTGCAGGCGCTATCAAAAACAAGGAAGTAATCCTTCCTGGAATTACAATCGGAATCATCGGTTATGCCATTGGAAACTATCTTGGCTTTCTGATTGCAAATTTGCTCAAGGTACTTTGATATCTTCGGCTATTCAGATTCTTTAAATAGCTTTCTGTAAGCTATATATTCTGCCAGATTCCATTCGGGCAAAGACTTTTCCTCCCATTTGGTTTTGAAAGTTTGTTTCCGCTCCGAAATGATTTCAAAATACTCCTGAGGATGCATGTATCTTTTTTCAAAAGGGAACAGTTCTTTTTGAATTCCTAACTGCTAATTATTTTAAAGGAATTCTGAAGGTTTTCGGACACCACAACCTCCATATAAAAAGTAGTGGGATATTTTGAACAAAAGTGTCCGAAAATGAAGAAGAAAGCTTGTAATAATGTGTTCGTTTTCGAATAAAAATGAACGCAAGCGCACACAACACAGATGCACAAAAATTCTTGATGCAAAGTTTTAATGTGTATATATTTCTAAATATCTGCTTATTACACTTTTTGGCATAATAAGTGATTTTTTACAGCAGACTATTTTTTTTAAACCCAAACTACACAAAAAAAAATGATCAGTTTAAGCAATATTCACAAAAGCTATCAGATGGGCAGCAACAGCCTGCACGTGCTCAAAGGCATCGATTTGCAGGTAAATGCAGGCGAAATGGTTGCCATCATGGGTTCTTCCGGATCAGGGAAATCTACTTTGCTCAATATCATCGGTCTGCTTGACGTGCATGATAAAGGCGAGTATCTGCTTGACGGCATGCCAATAAAAAACATGAACGAAACCAAAGCTGCCACGCTGCGCAACAAGTTTCTGGGTTTTGTTTTCCAGTCTTTCAACCTGATAGGGTTTAAAAATGCAATGGAAAATGTTGCGCTTCCGCTCTACTACCAAGGTGTAGCAAGGCGTAAACGAAACAAACTGGCCATGGAATATCTCGACAGGGTCGGACTTCTCGAATGGGCAGACCATCTTCCAAATGAACTTTCCGGCGGGCAAAAACAAAGATTAGCCATTGCCAGAGCATTGATCTCGCAACCAAAAGTCATCCTTGCCGATGAGCCTACAGGAGCACTCGACAGCGTAACTTCCAACGAAGTGATTGGCTTGTTTCGTGAAATAAATCAAAGTGGCATCACGATCATTATTGTAACCCACGAAAACGATATCGCACATCAGACGCAACGCATCATCCGTCTTCACGATGGTTTGATCGGAACCGACATGAAAAACGGTTTTCACTCACCCCAGGAAATTCAGATGCTCAATAAAGCTGTTTAAATTAAGAGAATTAACAGGATGAAAAAGATAACAGATTATTTACTCGAAATCTTCAGCAAGTGGGAAAGATTGGTTGGTAATGATGATGTAAAAGCCCGGCTCACACCTGTTTTTGTATGGCAATCAGTTAAAAAATCAAATTCACAAAAAGATGTTTGATCTCGATAAATGGCAGGAAATTTTCAGTACGATCGAAAAAAACAAGCTTCGTACTTTTCTCACCGGATTTTCGGTGGCATGGGGTATTTTTATGCTGATTATCCTCCAGGGTTCGGGCATTGGCCTTCAAAATGGTGTCGAAAATCAGTTTCGTTCATCAGCCACAAACGCTATCTGGATGTGGAACGGACAAACAAGCAAGCCACATGCAGGCATGAAACCCGGCCGATCCATACAAATGACCAATGAAGATTATGAGTATCTCGCCAAAACAGTTGATGGCATCGAATTGATTTCTTCGCGGTATCAGATTTGGTCCGGAAACACAGTTTCATACAAAAACGAATTTGGTTCTTTCAGTATCCGCGGTATTCATCCGGATTATGGAATTGTTGAAAAATTAACCATGCTTGAAGGCCGTTTTGTGAACCATCTCGATCAGACAAATAACCGCAAATCAGTTGTGATAAGCACGCTTGTGAAAGATGCTCTTTTCAAAAATGGTGAAGATGCCCTCGATAAATATGTAAATGTAAATGGTATTCCTTTCAAAGTAGTTGGTGTTTTCAACGACGACGACGGTCGCGATGAGAATATGCAGCTGGTTTATGTGCCGCTCAGTGCTGCCCAGAAAGTGTTTGGCGCCGGACGAAATGTACAGGGAATTGTTGTAACCGTTGGCAATGCAAACGAAGAAGAAGCCAAGGCCATTGAAGAAAATATCAAATCGAAGCTTGCTGCACGCCACCGCTTTGATGTGACCGATGAACGGGCAATGTTTTTTTGGAACAGCGTTGAGGAGTTTCAGAAATTCAAGAAGCTCTTTGCAAGCATCAGCATGTTTATATGGGTGATTGGCATAGGCACAATCATCGCTGGTGTGGTGGGAGTTAGCAATATTATGATGATTGTGGTGAAAGACCGCACCAAGGAAATCGGCATCCGAAAAGCACTTGGTGCCACGCCCGGAAGCATAATAAGTCTGATCATGCAGGAAGCCATTCTAATCACTGGCTTTGCAGGATATATAGGGCTTGTGCTTGGTGTAGGTCTGCTTGAATTGATTTCAAAAAATATTGATGCGCCCTTTTTTACAAGGCCCGAGGTGGACATACAGATCGCTGTTGGAGCAACCGTTTTATTAGTTTTTGCCGGAGCTTTGGCTGGTTTTTTTCCGGCACAACGCGCAGCCTCTATCAGACCCATTGAAGCTTTGAGAGACGAATAAAGATAGATTTAGATCTCAAAACCATGAAAACAAATAACACATTCCAAACACTAAATACTTGCAAAAATGTTTGATCGCGACCGTTGGCAGGAAATATGGAGCAGCCTTGCAAAAAACAAACTGCGCACCACCCTCACCGCTTTTGGGGTATTTTGGGGTATTTTTATGCTTGTGATTATGTTGGGTTCAGGAAGCGGGCTGCAAAATGGCGTGATGCATGGCATGGGTGATTTTGCAACGAACAGCGTTTTCATGTGGACGCGCCCAACTACAATTCCCTATAAAGGCTTACCACGAAACAGGCGCTATTTCTTTAAAAACGATGATATTAAAGCCCTTAAAGAAAATATTGAAGAACTTGAACTGATTTCTCCTCGTCTTGAAGGAGGCGGCAGACGCTCCGGCAACAATGTTGTACGCAACGATAAATCTGGCGCTTTCAGTGTTTATGGTGACTATCCCGAATGGAATCAGATTGATCCGGCCAATATCACGAAAGGTCGCTTTATCAACAATATTGACATTGAACAGCGAAGAAAAGTTGCAGTTATCGGCAAAAGGGTATATGAAATTCTATTTGAAAAAGACGAAGATCCGTTAGGAAAATACATCCGTGTTAACGGTATATATTTTCAGGTAGTAGGTGTTTTTGCTCCAAAAAATCAGAACATGAATTTTGGCGGTGACAAAGAGCAAAGCATCCATATGCCATTCACTACGCTACAGTCATCATTCAATTACGGAGATATTGTTGGCTGGTTTGCGCTCACTTCCAAACCCGGAATTCCGGTAAGTGTGGTTGAGGAAAAAGCAATCAAATTGCTGAAAGAGCGTCATAAAGTAGCGCCAGACGATAATCGTGCTGTTGGCTTTTTTAACCTTGATAAAGAATTCCGTCAAATGAGCGGCCTTTTTGCCGGTATCAGCGGACTTATATGGATCGTTGGGACGGGCACCTTGCTTGCAGGTGTCATCGGTATCAGCAACATCATGCTGGTAATTGTAAAAGAGCGAACCAAAGAAATCGGCATTATGCGTGCGCTGGGAGCTACGCCGGCGAAAGTTATCGGACAAATTGTTACAGAATCAGTATTTCTGACAACGCTGGCAGGCTATACAGGCCTTGTTTTAGGTGTTGCAGTTATTGAGCTTATCAACCGAAACCTGCCTCCACCTTCGGGGAGCAATACCATGTTTTTAAACCCGACAATCGATTTCAATGTAGCTATTACAGCCCTTGCGATTCTGGTAATTTCAGGAATTGTTGCTGGCTTGATTCCTGCCAAAAAAGCCGTAAGCATGAAACCAATCGATGCTTTGCGATATGAATAAGACATTTTGTAATTATAACATGAACGAGAAAATATAAATCCAAATAACCACAACAGTCATGAAAACATTTTTGAAAATCTTTGCAGCCCTCATCGTAGTAGGTGTTTTTGCAGGAACCATCTTTTATCTTTATAAAAAATCACAGGCCAAGCCTTTGGAATTTGAAACTGCCAGCGCGTTCGAAACAACGATAATCCGGAAAACTGTGGCTACAGGTTCGGTTATTCCACGGCGTGAAATAGATATTAAACCCAAGGTTTCGGGCATAGTTGAAGAAATCTATGTGGAACCGGGCGATATTGTGAAGAAGGATCAGCTCATTGCCAAAGTGAAAATTATTCCGGATATGATCAATCTGAATAATGCAGAATCCAGGGTAAAAAGAGCCGAAATACAGCTCGAAGATGCGAAGAAAAACTATCAGCGTTACAAAGAACTTTACAAGCAAAATGTTGTTCCGGAAGCAGAATACCTGACTTATGAGGTAGCTTACCGCACAGCAACCGAAGAACTCAACACAGCAGAAGACAACCTGCAGCTCATTCGCGAAGGTGCCACAAAAAAAGCAGGTCAGGCAACAAACACCCTTATCCGCTCAACAATTGACGGAATGGTTTTGGCTGTGCCGGTAGAAGAGGGCCGGTCGGTGATTGAAAGCAATACTTTCAACGACGGAACAACCATTGCCACCATTGCCGATATGAATGAAATGATTTTCGAGGGAAAAGTAGATGAGTCAGAAGTAGGTAAAATCCGTGAAGGCATGGAATTAATTCTATCCATCGGAGCCATTGAAACTGAAAGTTTTACAGCAGAGCTTGAGCGTATTGCACCAAAAGGAGTGGAAGAAAATGGCGCCATTCAGTTCGAAATAAGGGCGGCAGTAAAACTCAAACAAGATCAGTTTATCCGTGCCGGCTACAGTGCCAATGCTGATATCGTGCTCGAACGGCGCGAAAATGTATTAGCCATCAATGAAAGCCTTCTCAAATTTGACGGTGATACTACCTATGTTGAAATTGAAACTTCTCCACAGACGTACGAAAAACGCATCATCAAAACTGGCCTTTCTGACGGATTGGTGATTGAGGTGCTCGAAGGTCTGCAGGAGTCTGATAAAATAAAAGCTGCCGCGAGGTAGCGCTTTGTGTGTTGGTTTGGTACCCGCAGCAAGTCCGAAAGGTTTGCTGCGGGTTTTTTTTGATAGAAAATGTAATGAAGGCATCCTAAAAATAAGATATAATTACCTCAACGTCATAAAATTTTATTTGATTTCCTCTTCAAAAAACATCAATTCAGAACCAACTGAAAGTCTGCTTTAAGATTTTATTATTGGCATGACTTTAATTATCTTTGAATTCTTAAAATTACATCCATTTATGGGAAATTATAATACAGACTATGACGAAATGATTTTTTCTGAAAGCGAATTTTTAAGCATCAAGCTCGAAGACATTATTGATGTTGATGCTGTTCAATCGATGATGGATGATTTTTTTGAACTGACCAAAATTGGTCTTGGAATTGTCGACCTGAATGGAAAAGTGCTCGTGGCCACCGGCTGGCAGGATATCTGTACGCAATTTCACAGAGTAAATCCTAAATCATGTCAGCATTGTTTGGAAAGCGATACAATTCTCTCTGGAAATACAAAAATAAACACCTACAAAACGTACAAATGCCGTAACAATATGTGGGATATGTCTACTCCAGTCATTATTGGAAATCGGCATATGGGTAATTTGTTTCTTGGGCAGTTTTTCTATGATGACGAAGAAATTGATACGGACATTTTCAAAAAACAAGCTCACAAATATGATTTCGATGAAAAAGAATATCTGGAAGCACTTCATCGCGTGCCGCGCTTCAGTCGAAATAAACTTGAAGTGGTCATGCGTTTTTATACAAAATTTGCACAGCAGATTTCTAACCTGGGCTACAAAAATCTTGAACATAAATATTCGGAAAAGAAACAAGAAATACTGTTAAATTCCATCGAGGAGAGCGAAAAGAAATACCGGAAGCTTTTCAACACAATGTTTGAGGGCATAGTATACCAAAATGCAGAAGGCACAATAATAGAAGCGAATCCGGCAGCAGAGGAAATCCTGGGTCTGAGTCAGGATCAGCTTTTGGGGCGCACTTCCATTGACCCAAGATGGAAAAGCATCCGACAGGATGGCTCAGATTTTCCCGGCAACGAGCATCCATCCATCGTTTCGCTGCAAACAGGCAAACAAGTTCATAATGTTATCATGGGTATATTTCATCCAGATAAAAACTGCAACCGATGGATTGTCATTGATGCTGTTCCTGAATTCAGGGAAAATGAATCAAGACCATTTCAGGTTTACACCTCTTTTCGCGATATAACGGAATATAAAGAGTTGGAATTTAAACTAAATGAGAAAATTGAAGAACTGGACAGATATTTTAATTCCAGCCTTGATCTGCTCTGCATAGCAAGCATATCAGGTGAGTTTATTCGTTTAAACCCTGAGTGGGAAAAGGTTTTGGGATATCTGCTTTCAGAAATGGAAGGAAAACCATTTCTTGATTTTGTGCATCCGGATGATATAAACGCCACAATGGAAGTGTCTTCAAGACTTAAAAATCAAGAAGAAGTATTAAGTTTCAAAAACCGGTACAGATGTAAAAATGGCTCATATAAGTGGATTGAATGGCGTTCAAAGCCGCTGGGAGACAAATTATATGCCGTAGCGCATGATATAACGGAGAAAAAACTCACAGAAGAAGCTCTCAGCAAAAGTGAAGAAAAATACCGGCTGATTGCAAACAACACTTCAGATGGCATTTTTGTGCTTTCTGCAGAAAACATCATCACTTACGTTTCTCCATCTTACATGAAACTAATGGGCCTTGATGCAGATGCTCACCTTGGTGCAGATTCGGTTTTTATCTATGAATTAATTCATCACGAAGACAGAGATGCTTTGTTCAAAATGATTTATGAGGCCATTTCTAAAAATGTTTCAGAGCTTAAATATGAATACCGCGTTAAACATGCAAGAGGTCATTATTTCTGGCGTGAAGACAATGCTCGTTTTGTTTATGATGAAAAAGGCAACTACAAGGGTACTTATGTGGTGTGTCGGGATATTACAGAGCGCAAAAGTGCAGAAGAAAAACTGAAAACAAATGAGACAAAACTGCGTGAGCTCAATATTACAAAAGACAAGCTTTTTTCAATCATAGCCCATGATTTAAGAAGTCCTTTCAGCAGTATCATTAATCTGAGTGATATGCTTATGCAAGCAATAAGCGCAAAAGAAAGTTTTGATGAACTAAGTTTATATGCCGAAAATCTTAGCTATTCATCGAAAAGGGCTTACGAATTATTGGTAAATCTGCTTGAATGGTCACGCTCACAAACCGGACAAATTCAGTTCAGCCCATATATACTTGGCCTCAAATCTGAAGTAGCTGAAAGCATGGAACTGTATAAAGATGTTGCCATACAGAAATCAATCTTTTTTGAACATTCCATACCTTCAAGAACTTTGGTGTACGCTGATAAAGCAATGCTGCAAACCATCCTCAGAAACCTTATCAGCAATGCAATTAAATTTACCATGCCAGGAGGGAGTGTGCTTATATATGCAGAATCAACTATAAATGAAGTGGTTGTTTCGGTAAAAGATACCGGAATCGGCATGGAAAAAGAAATGACCAAAGAACTTTTCATTCTTGGAAAAGACATCGGTCGTCCGGGCACTAACGATGAACCAAGTACCGGACTTGGATTGATACTCTGCCATGATTTTATTGAAAAACATGGTGGAAAAATCTGGGTTGAAAGTGAAGAAGGGATAGGAAGTACGTTTAAATTTTCTATTCCGGTTTCACCTGACCGGAAAGTATAAAGTGATGCCTGTTTATCTTGTAAATCATCAAAAATGAAAAAACTTTCACTTTTGTTTTATTTAATAATGCTTTATAGTCTGCTTTTTTCGCAGCAAAGTGTCGTTGACACTACATGGGAATCTCTGCGAAACAGGCCTTATCCGCAATGGTTCAAAGAAGCCAAAATCGGAGTTTTCATTCATTGGGGTGTCTATTCCGTTCCTTCCTACGGAGGTTCAGAGGCTTATGGTGAATGGTTTTTAAGAGGATTACTTGCTGGCGATAAGACCAGAACTGATTTTATGAAAAGCCATTTCGGAGAAGATTTCAAGTATGAAGATTTTGCTCCGTTGTTTAAAGCAGAGCTTTTTGATGCTGATGAATGGGCTTCCATCTTTGAAAAAGCAGGCGCAAAATATATCATTCTGGTATCAAAACACCATGACGGCTATTGTCTCTGGCCAAGCAGATTTGCTTCAGGCTGGAACAGCGTGGATGTAGGCCCCAAGCGAGATATCGTTGGCGAAGTATCTGAAGCCGTTCGCAAGCGTGATATCCGTTTTGGACTGTATTACTCACTTCCGGAATGGAACAACCCACTTCATCGCTGGTACACTGATCACAATGATTCTATTCATACATATATCCGCGAACATATGATTCCACAGTTTAAAGAAGTGGTTGAAACCTACAAGCCGGAAGTGCTTTTCACCGATGGAGAATGGTTTCATACAGCCGAAGACTGGCATGCGCGCGAACTTATTGCCTGGTATTACAATCTGGTGGGTGACGATGCCATTGTTAATGATCGTTGGGGTCACGGAGCTGATATAGGATTTCTCACGCCCGAATACAGTTCCGGTGGATTAAAAACAGACCGGCCCTGGGCAGAAGTACGCGGTCTTGGCCGTTCGTTCGGGCTCAACCGCAACGAAAAACTGGATGCCTATATGACTTCTGATGAACTGATTCACTTTTTTGCGAGAACTGTTGGAAATGGTGGCGGTATCACAATCAATGTTGGTCCGGCTGCCGATGGAAAGATTCCATTACTTCAGCAGGAAAGGCTGGAGCAGCTTGGCAACTGGATAAAAGTCAACGAAGAAGCTATTTACGGCGCTGAACAATGGATCAGAAATGGGGAAGAAAAAGAGGTAAAACTTAATCGCATTGATCCGAATATTGATTTCAACTGGGTGCGAAATACGCCAGGTTTCCCCATTGTTGAAGACCATTTTTCAGCTTTCTGGGAGGGATATATTAAGCCTGAATTTAGCGAAGAATACACTTTTTCAGCCGTTGCAGACGATGGGATGAAATTATTTATCGACGGTGAATTAATCATTGACCAATGGGAGAAAATGATTGATGAAAGTGATTCGGAAGCTATGCGTGATAGTCAAAAGGACGGTGATTCAGGAAAAATAAGACTTCAAAAAGGACAGTTTTATCCTATGCGTATCGAATATTTTGAAAGTCTTCAAAATGCATCAATTTCACTTTCGTGGGAAAGTGCTTCTCAGAAAAAAGAAGTAATCCCTCAAAAAAACTTTTTCGTGGCTGAAAGTCTGGCGTCTCAAAACGGCTTATTGGCCGAATATCGCTCTTTAAGACAGCATATCGCGTATACAACAAATGGTGGAAACCTATATGCTATAAGCTTTGAATGGCCTGACACATTTTTTGAACTTCCTCTTTCGGCACCTGAAAAAACCACTAAAATCAGTCTTTTGGGAAGAGATGGAGATTTGCCCTGGCATTTTGAAAACGGACTGCTTAAGATAGATCTGACAACAATAAAATTCAGCGAAATGCCTTGTCAATCGGCATGGACATTCAAAATAGAAAACTACAAATAAGACAATTATGAAAAATTCATCAAGATTAATTCTGCTGGCAACTGTATTGCTTTTTACAGTTTTTCAGGTGTCGGCCCAGGTTTCAGTTATCCCCTATCCTGCAAAGGTTGATTTAAAAGAGGGTCATTTCAAGTTCAACGCTGAAACTACAATTCTTTACGAAAGCGCTTCGCTTCAGGCAATGACAAACCAAGCCATAAAAGCCTGGAAAAAACCCTTGGGTTTTGAGTTAAAAAGCAGACATTTTGATAATGAAAATCTCGATAACAAACTTTTTTTGAGGTTGTTGCAACCAGTGAATTTAGAAATCGGATCTGAAGGCTATTCGCTTGAAATCAATCAGGGAAGGATTCTTCTTTGCGCCAACAGTCCGGCCGGAATCCGCTATGGGCTTCAAACCATCGGTCACATGCTGGATGAAAATCAGGAAAAAACACTGCCAAATGCTGTTATTACAGATTTTCCACGTTTTGCTTACAGAGGAATGCATCTTGACGTGTCGCGTCATTTCATGCCAATTGAATTCGTTTATAAAGTGATCGATTATCTTGAAATGCACAAAATGAATGTGTTTCACTGGCATCTTATTGATGACCAGGGATGGCGGATTGAAATAAAAAAATATCCCAAACTGACTGAAATCGGTGCATTCCGTGAAAATATGCCAGATATTCACTGGAACGAAAGACCATTGACAACTGATAGATCTAAAGCAACTTACGGAGGATTTTATACACAAGAGGAGATAATTCGACTTGTTGCTTATGCCAATGAGCGGAATATTACTGTCATCCCCGAAATTGAACTGCCCGCCCATGTTATGTCTGCTTTGGCTGCTTATCCTGAATATTCCTGTACCGGTGAAAATCTTGGCGTACCTCCCGGTGGCGTTTGGCCTATCACCCATATTTATTGCGCAGGAAAGGAAGAAACTTTTCATTTTTTAGAGGATGTGCTTACAGAGGTGATGGCACTTTTCCCATCAAGATTCATTCATATCGGCGGAGATGAAGCCGACAAAACCAATTGGGAAAGCTGTCCAAAATGCCAGGAACGCATTAAAAATGAAGGCTTAAAAGATGAACATGAATTGCAGAGTTACTTCATTCATCGAATTGAAAAATTTCTGAATAGCCACGGAAGGTCGATTATTGGCTGGGATGAAATTCTTGAGGGCGGACTGGCGCCAAATGCCACAGTCATGTCGTGGCGTGGTGAAAAAGGAGGCATCGAGGCTGCAAAAATGGGACACAAAGTTGTGATGACACCCGGAACTCATTGCTATTTCGACCATTATCAGGGCGACCCGGCTACAGAACCACTTGCCATCGGCGGGTTCACAACTTTGAAAAAAGTTTACCATTATGAACCCATACCTGAGGAGCTTTCTGAAGAAGAAGGCAAGTTTGTTTTAGGGGCACAGGCCAATCACTGGACTGAATATATGCCAGATCCAAAGCAAGTGGAATATATGATGTTTCCAAGATTATCAGCACTTTCAGAGGTGCTTTGGTCACCAAAAGAAACACGTAACTGGAGTGATTTCTCTCAAAGAATGAAAACACAATATCAACGTTACAAATACAAAGGCATCAATTACGCTGAAAGTATTTATCAGGTTTCTGCAACGCCTGTTTTAGATATTGAAGACAAAAGTCTGCTGCTCACCCTGGAATCGGAAGTTTTTGAACCGGAAATAAGATATACACTCAATGGAGACGAGCCTTCGGTGAATTCAGCTTTGTATAAAGAACCCATCAAAATCAAGGAAAGTACTGTGTTGAAAGCAGCAGTTTTTGAGGACGGTAAAAGGGCTGATTATGTCCTCAGCCGTGAATTTGTAGTTCACAAAGCCTTCGCAAAAAAAGTAGTTTTGGAATATCCGAACAGTAAGCAATATGATGGGCAGGGTTCGTTTGGTCTTGTAAATGGCATCAAAGGCAGCGCGATGTATTCAGATGGCACATGGAAAGGCTTTCTGGGTAAAGATCTTATTGCAACCATCGACCTTGGTGAACCAACAAAAGTCAACAGCATTGAAGTGGATGCGCTGCATCAAATGGCTTCCTGGATATTTTTTCCTCTAGAAGTGAAATTTGAAGTTTCTGCCAATGGTATAGATTTCGATTTGGTTTCCATCATCCAAAATGATGTGCCTCCGCTGCAAAAAGGAAATATCATAAAGGTTTACAAAGCTGAAACTGATGCAGAAAACATCCGTTTTGTGAGAGTCAGTATGCAGAATATTTCTGTTGCTCCTCCCGGACATTCCGGAGAAGGTTCAGAGGCATGGCTCTTTGCGAGTGAGATAATCGTGAATTAGTTTATAGTGCTATAATTTAGTAAATTACATGTGCTTATAAATATTTATGAAAAGTAAAATCACAGTAAACTGCCAGATCATTTTCAAAAATTAGTCATCGGAAAAACAATCTTTATGTCAAAGAAATTCTATTTCGCTCTGTTTTCAATCATTTTGACAATTACAGCATGTCAAAAAACTGAAAATAACTCTTCTCCTGCCTCCTGGATTGATCCATTTATTGGAACAGATGCGCACGGTCACACCTATCCCGGAGCCACAACTCCTTTCGGCATGGTTCAACTTAGTCCGCAGACAAGGCTCGATGGCTGGGATGGCGCTTCGGGCTATCATTTCACCGACAGTATCCTTTATGGCTTTGCGCATACCGCCCTCAATGGAACCGGAGTTGGAGATTATGGAGATATCCTGCTGATGCCTGTTACGGGCGCAGCTGTATTCGATAAAGCGCTATACAACTCTCCTTTTCAAAAAGAAAATGAATATGCCGAAGCTGGCTATTACCGCGTAAAGCTTGACAAACCTGATGTCCTGGCAGAAATGACCGCTACCACGCGTGTAGGTTATCATCGTTATACCTTCCCTGAATCTGATGCCGCCAATATCATCATTGATTTATTTCACCGCGATCAGGTTGTTGATTCATGGATTGAATTTGTCAGCGAAACCGAAATCAGAGGAATGCGACGCTCGACAAACTGGGCCAAAGATATGGTTTGGTATTTTCATATGGAGTTTTCAAAACCTTTTGAAAGAAGCGGCATCGCTGTAAATGATATTCTAAATGAAGGACTTGCTTCAGCACAAGGAAATAATATCAAAGCTTTTGTGGGTTTTTCAACAACTGAAAACGAAGTAATTGAAGTCAAAGTTGCGCTTTCTGCAGTGGATGCTGAAGAAGCATTAAAAAACCTGAAAACCGAACTTCCCGATTGGAATTTTGAGTCTGTTAAGAAAGCTGCTTTTGAATCGTGGAATCAAGAGGTGGGAAAAATAAGCGTAAAGGGTGGAAGCGTTGATCAGAAGAAAGTTTTTTACACCGCCATGTATCATGCATTTTTGCAACCCAACATTTTCATGGATGTCGATGGTCGCTACCGTGGAATGGATCGCGAAATACATCAAGCTGAAGGATTTACAAATTATACCGTCTTTTCCCTTTGGGATACATACCGTGCATGGCATCCGCTGATGACCATCATTGAGCAGGAACGTTCAAAAGATTTTGTGCTCACAATGCTGAATATGTATGAAAAGGGTGGATTATTGCCGATCTGGGAACTGGCGGGCAACGAAACCTATTGCATGATCGGCAATCACAGCATTTCGGTCATTACCGATGCCTGGATGAAAGGCATTCGTGGTTTTGATGGAAACAAAGCCCTCGATGCCATGATTCATAGTGCAACAAGGTCTCATTTTGGCCTTGATGTTTACCAGCAAAACGGGTACATTCCAGGTGATATGGAGCATGAATCCATTTCGAAAACCCTCGAATATGCATATAACGACTGGTGTATTGCCGTGATGGCACGTGATCTGGGAAGGGATGATGTGTATCGTGAATATTTAAGAAGGGCGCAATCCTGGAAAAATATTTTTGACCCTGAAACTGGATTTATGCGGCCGCGCCTGAATGGTTGCTGGCTCACACCTTTTGATCCAAGCGCTGTAGACTGGCATTTCACCGAAGCCAACGCCTGGCATTACAGTTTTTATGTGCCTCAGGATATTTCCGGATTCATTGAATACCATGGAGGAAAAGAAAACCTCAACAAGAAAATGGATGAGCTTTTTGCCACAGATGTCGAAGTTGGTGGCAGAGACATGAAAGATATAACCGGTTTGATCGGGCAATATGCACAAGGCAACGAACCAAGTCACCACATGGCTTATCTCTACAATTTCGTGAACCAACCCTGGAAAACTCAGGCACGCGTGCGACAGATTATGGATGAATTGTATACGGCTCATCCGGATGGTTTGAGTGGCAATGAAGACTGTGGACAAATGTCGGCCTGGCTTATCATGAGCGCCATGGGATTTTATCCCGTCACGCCAGGACAAACAGATTATATCATTGGAACCCCCTGGTTTCCTGAAACTGATATCAGGCTTGAAAACGGCAATACTTTCAAAATAACAGCCAAGAACGTATCGAAAGAAAACTACTATATCCAATCGTCCAGCCTTAATGGAAAGCCATACAATAAAAGCTTCTTATCCCATGATGACATTATGAAAGGAGGTCATCTGCATTTTGAAATGGGTAAAAACCCCAACAAGCAATGGGGTAGCAATGATGAAGATGTTCCAACAACCAAAATCGGTGAAGAACTGATTTTACCTGTACCCTATTTTGAATCTGAAGACTCAAAAATCCGGGATAAAATGGAAGTGAAAATCGCCACAATAATTCCTGATTGTGAAATATATTACACACTCGACGGATCTGTTCCAAACAAACAATCAATGCGTTACACTGAGCCTTTGCAGATTGAAACTACAACAACTATAACTGCTGCTGCCTGGAAAGAAGAATTCGGTTTCAGTAATGCCGTAAAAAGCCGCTATGTAAAAATTGATCTTACGAGAACGGTTGACATAAAATCAAAGTGGCATCCCAACTACCACGGAGGTGGCCCAGAAGCACTCATTGACGGACTTCGCGGTGCCCAAAACTGGCGTCTTGGTGGCTGGCAGGGTTATTGGGGAACTGACTTCGAAGCGGTGGTTGACTTAGGCAAAAAGCAGCAAATACGGAATCTCTCTGCAGGTTTTGTTCAGGAAATCCGTTCCTGGATATGGATGCCGAAAGATGTCAGTTTTTCCATTTCTGATGATGGCATCAGCTTTAAAGACATTATCACAATTCAAAATACAATTTCAGATAGTGATTATGAACTTTCGTTGCAGGATTTAGGTTCAAAAGTGAATACCTCCGGACGCTTTGTCAAGGTAAAAGCAACAAATTACGGCAAGATTCCGGCATGGCATCTTGGTGCAGGTGGTGACGCTTATATTTTTATTGATGAAATTATCATCGAATAATTTTACCCTGAGACGGCAGCGAGCACTCCTTTTCTTTATTAAAATATGACAGCACAGGTTGCAATAATGTGCAACAAAATCAATAGATTGTGTGACGGAAAAGTGAATAAAATCAAGGCTGAAAAGCCTTTTATATCTACCTTTGCGCCTTCTAAAATCAACAAATGACTAAAAAAGTAACATTAGCAGATGTCGCCGGCAGCCTTGGTCTTTCCAAGACCGTAATTTCGCTTGTTATAAACAATAAAGGAGATGCGCATGGCATCAGTCAGGAAACACAACGCAAAGTCAGAGAAAAGATTGAGGAAATGAACTATCAGCCCAATGTGCTTGCGCGGGGCTTCAGAACCGGAAAAACAAATACCATTGGCTTGATTGTTTCAGACATTTCAAACAGGTTTTATTCACGCATTGCGCGCAGCATTGAGGATCTTTCTTGGCAACACGGCTACAGCGTGGTCATCTGCAGCACCGATGAAAAGGTTGAAAAAGAAAAAAAACAAATACGGCTTTTGCTTGACCGGAAAGTTGATGGACTTATCATTTCGTCTTCCCAGGAAAACGCCGAATATTTCAATGATCTGCACGATTCAGGCATTCACCATGTATTAATCGACCGTACTTTTCCAGACATGAAATCATCCAGTGTTTCGGTTGATAATTATGGTGGAGCCCGCATGGCAGCAAGGCATTTACTCACTCAGGGCATTAAAGATATCGCAGTATTTGTGATTTCTCCAGAGCATATTTCCAGTATCCATGAACGCATTCAGGGATTTATGTCTGCGCTGGAGGATGCCGGCATGTCGCTGCCTCCTGAACGATTGATCAGGGCACCTTTCGACAATATTGAAGAAACGGTAAAAGGTCATTTGCAAAAATTTTATCAACAGGGAAAAATGCCTGAAGCCATCTTTTCTCTGAATAACAATCTCACTTCTTTATGCATTAAGTATTTGCGTAAATTATCTGTAAAAATCCCAGATGAGACGGCATTGATTGGTTTCGACGACACAATTTATTTCGACTATACACAGCCTTCTATTTCGGCCATTGAACAACCTATTGATAAAATCAGTGAGGTTGCTTTCAGTATCCTGTTGAAACAACTGGTGAAAAAGCAACCTCACGAAACAGAGCATGTAGTACTTCCAGTTGATATTATTATCCGGGAATCCTCAATAAAAAGCAAATAGGCTTTTATAAAAGATCATTGTTTTAAAATCGTTGAAAGAACTTCCTTAACCATTGCGGCCATCAGTTTATATCCGGCATCATTTGGATGAACGCCATCATAGGTATAAGTTTCAATCAATCCATTCTTTTTGTCAGCCATCTGACCATGATAATCCAGAAAAACATGGCCGTTTTTGTTGGCATAATCTTTCAGAAGGCTGTTAAGGCGCACTATTTTTTCAGCAGGCTCCAAACCCGGTCTCCAGGGATAATCGAAAGCAGGCAAAACAGCGCACAAAACAACCTTGATATTATTTGCTGCGGCCAGCTCAACCATGGAACAAATATTGCCAAAAATTTCCTCAATAGTTGCCCGCCCTGTATTTTCAGCAATATCGTTGGTTCCGGCCAGAATAACTACTGCGGCCGGTGATAATGCTATCACATCCGGTCTGAAACGGACAAGCATCTGCGGTGTTGTCTGACCGCTGATGCCTCTGCCGATATAATGATTTTCCTGAAAAAATTCAGGCATATAAGATGGCCAGCTGTCGGTGATTGAGTTGCCTATAAAAACAACGTTGTTTTCACTTGATTTTGATTCGATAAGTCTGGCATTATCTTCCCGATAACGGCCAAGGTCAGCCCAGTCCTGAGCTAAAAGATTGAACTGTAGCACCAACAGAAGTGTTAAATAGAAATTTCTTTTCGACATAAAGCTAAAAATTGATATTTTTCCGGATTCTCCCAAAACAAAAAACAGCGCTTAATTTCCATTTGGTATAGAAATCAGGCGCTGCTTCCGTGTCTTGGGTGTAGACCCGTTTATTGTAAACTCAGTTTTGAAGCCTTTGCCTCTTCCATAATTATTTCATAATAATACCCAGATCCGAAATCTTTCTGAAGTGTAATCTTTCCTTCAAAAAGGATAATATCACCTGGTGAAACCATATCTTGTGTAGTAACTGTCAGATCAAAGAATTCTTCGGTTCCGGTTCCATCCTGAATGTGAACCCAGTTTCGGCTCATGATTCCTGGGTTGAACTTAGCTACCTGACCGACTACTTTAACCGTTTTGCCATCCAGTTCAAGTCTTCTTTCGTAAAGTTCGGCCAGACTTATACTTCCATCAACCGGTTCTATGCTTAAATCTTGTTTTTGAATTTCAGGTCTGATGCCTGTTTGAGGCGTACTTTGCATTGTTTGTGGCTGCGCTGGAATTGGTTTGTCGCTTAAATTACCGACAAAAAATATACTTTCAAAATTACGGTCGAGCTCTTTGCTGTAGAAATCATTCATTTCCATGACTTCAGAGAAATAATAGGTAGAGCCTTTTTTAACATCGGCCAATGTAACGGCCATCCAGTATTGCTCTTTGTTTTCTGTAACCTGGAGATAGCTGTAAGAACTTGTTTGCAGAACTTCGTCAACAACGACCGTGCGGTTGTATGGGTCAACGGCATAGTCAACTCCAGAAGATTTGGGCTGGCAGGCTGCAATTGTCAGCAGCGCTATAAATAGAAATAGATTTGATTTCATTGTATTGAATTTTGATTTTAGTGACAAAGATGAAGAAATATAAACTTAATGGTCAGCAAAAGTATTGAAACAGCAGTTTACAACACTGTAGTTTTAAATAAAATTATCAGTGAGGCTCATGCCATCCGCTCATCATACCCTTAAAATTACTGGTTGGGGTTGATCCCATCGTTGAAAAATAAACGTGTACAACCAGAAACAAAGAGAGTAAAAATCCGACAACACCGTGCAAAAGAGCAGTTAAATATATTCCGCTGAAATTAAACACTTTATCAATGATAAATTCAGGAAATAGTAAAGCAAGTCCTGTCAATATAATGACAGGCATGAGCATATACAAAGCACCTACATAAGTAAGTTTTTGCAGAGGATTAAACTTTCTCTTTTTAGTAACAGGAAAAGGAGTGTGCTCACCTTTAAAAGTGCCTCGCAAATAATAGTCCATTTGTTTGAGAACTTTTTGCACATAGCCTTTCAACACAATTTTGTAATATTTCCCATTTCCTGTAGTCAGATTTCCCAGCACAAAAATGAGGTAGTTGAGCGATAAGATCACACCGGCAATATTATGCCACTTAACGGCAAGGTCAAAACGAATAAGCGGTGCATCTGGGCTTGAATACTGCATGCTGATGCCGGTGGCGATGAGAGCCAGAAACAAAATGGCATTGATGCCGTGCCAAAGTCTCAGCCAAACAGGATATAAATATAGTTTTTCTGACATTTTTTATTTGCTTTTAATTCGGAAGTAGACGTGAATCATAATGCCCAGGATAGTCATACCAAAAAGGACCAGACTCAAGATATTGAGATAAACATTTCGGTTGGCACCAATAACATAGGATTCATTCAAAAAGACAGCATTAAGTGTTCCTCTGTTGCGACGTGCTTCAATATTTTGGTATTTATATAGTGATGACATGAGCATTGTGTTTGCAGAGTGACACTCAACACATTTTTTTACTGCCAATTCTTTTTCTAATATATTATGAGCTACCCACATGGTATCTTCTACAGAGGTATGACACTCAATACATCTCACCGCGGAAAAATGAAGTTTATAGTTAGGTAAAAACGAATGTATTTGCTCCAATGGCATTTTGAGACTATCGCTTATACGTTGGAAGTGATCAGGGTTATCGTGACAACTTGCACAAACATTATTGTGATAAGTAACTATTTCTGAAACCTTAAAGTTGCCTCTTGTCATTGATCTGTATGAATGTGGGTCATGACACATCCAGCAATTGAAAGTCTCATCATGTTTGGTAGAGTGAACACTTTTATGAAACTCATCATCAATCAGATCAAAATGGTATTGCGCATAGGTAGGGTCGCCGCCATGGCAATCCATGCAGGAATACATTTCTTCAAGGCGTAATTCTGCCTGATGAGGAAAAGTTTCATAATCCGGAGAGTGACAGTCGGTACAACTAAAATGCCTGTGAACTCCCTTGTAAAAGTCATCAGGGTTGTAGATAAAATTAGGATTCATTGCTTTTCGATCAATGCGGCCTGTCATTTCGTTCTCGTAGGAATATATTTTATTGGCATGACAATCGAAACAATGTTTGTTTCCCTCAAGGTTTGCAGGTTCGTCCTCCATATTGACCTGTGAACTGGCGGGTAAATGCACCCAAATAAGCATGATGGCAATGATGGTTATCAGTAATTTATTTTGCATATATAGTTAATTAATATAATCCTAAAGTAATATTGTGTGGGTTTAAACCCCATGTGTCTATTTTTTATAAAATCAGTTAAAGTGTGCTGCTAAATTGAAATTTTTATTCATTTCGCGAATGTAAGAAAATTCAACACATCTCCTTATTATCAGAAATATGATTTTGAAAACCGTAAATATAGGCTTTTACTTATATCATTATATATCATACATTTAGCATTCTTGATTTATAAATAATCCAATTATAAATAGCATAAATAATTAGTATAATTCTTTATGACATTCCGCACAAAACATCGTTTTCCATTTTCCTTTTATGTCAACTGGATGTACAAACTCCAGAAAATCATTTCCTGTAGCATACATCATTTCACCCGGAGGTCCTTGTTGCTTTATAAGATGACAGAGTGTACAATCACGTGATATGGTTCTGGTCTGCCTTTTGCTTTTGAATCTATCATTATGACAGCGGTAACATCCATCGTTTTCAATATGACCCATAAAATTTGGGTAAGCTTTCCAGTCAGCCTTCATGTAAGGAAAAACATTTCTCGAGTACCCTTCTTTAATTGCCAATATTGCTCTGTCTATTGTTTCCTTATCAGTTTCCATCAATTCGGGGTAGAGCATGTCATAATAGCTATAAATCTCGCTTTCAATATAACTGAAAGCGCTGTCTTTTGTTGGAAACACATTGCGAAGTATATCCATAGCAGCTACTTTAATATCAGGCAGGTCGCTGGATATTTTTCCAGAAGTCATCGCATCGTCAAAAAATCTTTGCGGAGATTTATAATCATGTGATGGTCTGTTATGGCAATCTAAACAATCCATGGTTCTGAATTCAAGATTTGAAATCTGATCCTGATTTAAAGGATAAGTTTCATCCATATAAATATGGGTTTCGCCTGAAAGCAAATCTGTATATTTTACTAAAATAATGGTGTCTCTTTTAATATTTGTGGAGGCATATTCAATTTTTACATTAGAATTGATGTGCCAGTGGATACCCTCCTGCAATCCAAGTGCCCGATAGGCGGGTCCGGTTTTCATAACCATTGCAATATCCCACTCCGTATTCTCCTCATCAGCAAGATAATGTTTGTGAAAAACAAATTTTCTATCGTAGAATTTCTCAGGCCAGTGGCATTTTTCACAGGTTTCCTGAGCAGGACGTAAATCATGCAAAGGCGTGGGAATCGGGCGCGGGTATGCATTGGCCATGACAGAGTATACCTGATATAATCCTGACAGTTTTGATTTTACATACCAATTTACTCCGGAGCCAACATGACATTCAACACAATCTACCCTTGCGTGGGCAGATCCTTGATAAGCTGTATATTCAGGCTCCATAACAGAATGACAAACTGTACCACAAAATTGATTAGATTCTGTGTAATGAAAAGCCTGATAGCCGCCCAAAGCAGATAAAACTACAAAAACGGACAAGCCTATTGTAAGAACAAAAACAATCATACGCTGTTTAGGATCATTGAAGTCAACGATTGGAAGCTTTGCGGTTTCAGACGATTGCAACCTTCTTTTCTTTCTGCTTCTGATCAAGCCAATAAACATTAGTGCAAGTCCGGCAATCATCACTGCTGGCAGTATGATAAATGTAAAAAGCCCCGAATAATTATCTCCTACACCTAAAACAAGTGAAGCTAAAAACAAGATAATTATCATGAACAAGGATATCACGGCAATTAATCCTCCGAGAAAAGTTGTCCAGCTAAAATAATGTTTTGGTAGTTTCATGATTTTTGGTTTTGATTTACATTAAAAATGCTTAAAATTTGGTGTATAGTATCATGATATGGGCTGATAGAGTTTAGGAAAGAACTGTGCTTTCAAGCAAATAAAAAAGGTTTATAACTTTAGGTGTAATCCTGTCACAACCGAGCTATAAACCTTTCATTGATTCAAATACTGTTAAGCCTTTGGCAGACAGATTTTTTATTTTTTCAGTGATCTCATATAACTGACAATTGCCCAGCGACTTTCTTCGTCAGGAATGTTTTTCTCAAAGTTTGGCATTTCGTCACGGCCAATGTAAGACATGAAATACAATTCACCATCTTTATAAGCCTGGAATTTTGCGCTTGAGAAATCGCCTGGGAAAGTTTCAAGGTTTTTAGCTTTTGGGCCATCACCTAATCCGGCATTACCGTGGCAAGAACGGCAATGTTTAGCATAGAGGGTTTTTCCTAGTTTTTCTGCATCTGCGTCACCGGCTTTATTTGGGTTCTTCATGCTGATGTACTTGGCCGGAATATCCCATGGGCCACCAATTTTTTGATCCTGTGGAACGTTGAACGCTGTGAAAGCCATCGAACCAACAAAGATTAATACTAAATAAAAGATTTTAGTTCTCATAACATATAAATTTAAGTGTGTTAATAATTAATGCCAAAATTGTGCCAAAAATGATTACTTTTTAAAAGTCCTGATATAATTGATGATTGCCCATCTTGACTCTTCATCTGGTATGCTTTTTTCAAAATTAGGCATTTCATCACGTCCAATTATTGATTTAAAATACAATTCACCATCTGTAGCAGCATGGAATTTTGCAACAGAAAAATCACCTGGCCATGTTTCAAGATTCTTAGCTTTTGGACCATCAGCCAACCCGGTATTGCCATGACATGAACGGCAGTGTTTTGCATAAAGTGCTTTTCCAAGTTTCTCGGAATCAGCATCTCCTTTATCAGGGTTAGTCATGCTTTTGTATTTTGCCGGAATTTCCCATGCAGGACCTTTTTTCTGATCCTGTGGAAAACTTAATGACATAAGAGTCATTGATCCCAGAAAAATAATGCTTAAAATAATGATTTTTGTTTTCATAGTGATTTCCTTTTTAGAGGTTAATTATATTAAAAACTCCAAAGTCGGGTAATTGAAAACCCAAACATCAGTTCTCCTTTAGTCCAGTCATTGTTGTTGTACATCGCATTGTGCTGCGGTACAATTGCGCCGGCTGTTGAAACAAAAAGATGAAATGCGTGTGTGCTTGTAGATATTTCCCATCCTATTCCAAGGTTTGGTTTTGATGGGTTTGTAAATTCTCTGTGTTCAGCAATTCCTTGAATTTTCAGTGGTACATCATACTGGAAAAGGATTGACGACTGTGGTGAAAATTGCGCACGACCATTAATCCCAACAGAAATTTTATCATGGTCAATCAGAGAATCAGTTTTGTTGAAATGCGTAAAGCTTACATTCGCTTGTACAGACAACCAATCGTTTACTTTTCTGCCAACGATCAATTGAGAAAAATAGGACAATCTGTTTGTAAAAGCATAATCTTTTCCAAATGCTTTTTCATTGCGTCCATCGATTGCGATATTGCCATACAAACCAACAGCTACTGGAATAGTATTGTTTCTCGTTTGTTCAAGAATTGTCCATTTCGCGTTAAAGTCGCTGTACATATTCAAACGTGTAAGACCGTATCCAACCTGAACGTTTTTCATGACCACATAATTCATGACCATACGGACATTTGCTCCGGGAGCATATAAACCGAAAAGATCAGAAAACCCATTATTCATGTTGCCGAACTTATGTTGAATCACATACTCAAGTGTCCCCTGTGATGGGATATAGGTAGTTTGATTATCGATGAGATACCCACTCTGGAATGGTGGTCTGACAGGTCTGTCCTTTTCCTTTGCCGGCTCGGATGTTTCGTCTTGAGCAATACCTGTTAGGCCAAAAACCAACATCATGATCATTATATAAAGAGTCTTTTTCATGTCTATTAGGTATTAATTATTTTTCGCTCCTTGTTTGATCCACTCCAGAATTATGGCCGCTTCAGCAGCAGAATACTTTTTCCAGCTATGGGAGCTTGAATTTGGGTGAGCATACCAATAAATACTGCTTGATTCAGGATCGGCTGTATTGACAAGAGCAGGAACTATTGCATTGTAGGCTCTATCGGCTGTTAAATCCGGTGGAGTGCTTCCTGTTTTATGGCAGGCTGTACATGCATTACCACTCGTGAAAATTGGTACAATTTGCTCTGAAAATTTGATGGGTACTTCTGGGTCAATTACCGGCACATCAGGAACGATGAATTCATACTCACATGATGTGAGTAAACCGGCCAAAAGCAGTGTAAAAATCGCAAGTATTTGCCGTGATTTCATAATATTATTATTAATGATTAATCGATTATGTTAGCTGTAAAGATACTCTTAAAAATTATTCTGACTGATTTTAAGACTAAATTCAACTTGAGTAGTTAGTTTGATTTACTGTTTTCTGACAACAATTGAGCAGGTTCCGTTCCCGAAGCCTGCTCAACTGAAGCGATATTTTTAAAGCTTACTGAATGGCAGCAAGGGAGTTTTCAAGAAGTTTCTTGGCATATGGGAAGTTGTGAACACCATTACTGTGATCATACTTAACAAGGTTGTGGTTAATGAAAGCACCTGCCTGGGCTGATGTCCATGTTCCTGGAACAATGCGGTCAGTGGTTGCATGCATAATACCAATATCTTTTAGTCTTAGTCTAAGTTGCAATAACAATGTATTGAGTTCCTCTTTCTTCAGAGCCATGAGTGCATTAAGTGATGTTGCATCTGTATGACAGCTTGTGCATGTAGTTGTGATAACAGCATCAGCACCAGTAGAAGTTGTATACCCTAAATTGAACATATGTCCACCACCATTGATACCGTTAGCATCACCGCCGTGGCAACCAACACAACTGTTAGCAACGCCAGCAGTATGGAAAGAGTTGGTATATCCGGTTCCGAATTCAACACCACCTTTACCGGATACAATCGTAGCTTGAGCACCGTAGTGAGGTCCCCAGTTTGCACTTGTAATAGTAATATCTGGGCCGCCTACAACAGGCATTGGACTTGGAATACGTGGCTGATGACAGGTAGCGCAAAGATTACCTTTTCCAAAATCATGTGTTGCCTCAGGCTTGATGCGAAGGGTGACATTAGCTGTTGTAGCTAGTGACCAGTCAGCAGGTGAGTAGGTTGAGTGAATGTTGTGGCAAGTGTAGCAGTTCGGTGGAACTGGGTTTTGAATTGTTCCGGCGGTGTTGGCATTTGGAGTTGCAGCTGCAATCATTTCGCGGAAACCCTGACTTGTGTGACAACCAGCGCAGTTATTTGAGTTGCGCACATACAAGCCACCGGTGGCATGTTTAGACATTTCCCACTGTTGTGTAACAGCAAAATTAACCTGACTGTTGTCATGGCAGGCGATACAACCAGCAGTGCCGTCTTGTCCGTTGATACCGTTAGTACCATTTGTTCCATCTTTTCCATCCTTACCTGGTAAACCAGCAGGACCTTCCTTAGTACATGACATAAATGTCAAAGATGCGACCATTATCATGGCGATCATCATACTTATTTTTCTCATCATTTTCATAAAATATTAAATTTGATAAAGTCTTTTCTTAATAGTTTTTGGTTCTTCACTATTTACTCTGCAAGTTTAAGACTTATTAACAAATCCGACAAGCGCGTTTTAATGAGATTTGCTTGATTTTTTAGCGATGTAGATAATCTTATTAGTTGATCTACATCAATTTTATTACGAATTTATTTTGTATACAATTGTTTTACAATTATTTATAAATAATCCAGAAATTAAGCTCGAAATTTCCGTTAAAGTTGCGTTTTGTTAAAAAACGTTATAAATGTTAAAAAAACTTAAAGAGTTTTAACGATAAAAAACAACTTGGTCGCTTTAAAAATGTCTGAATTTGCCTCAATCCTATAAAGATTTACTTAAATTTGCCCGCTTAGTTTTACACAGCTGCCCATGAAACCAATTGAAACGCTTCATCTCTTTCAGGATCTCAATCAAGAACTCATTTACTTTTTAGCTGATCTCAAACCAGACGAATGGTTATTGCCTTCGCCGATCGACGGGCGCTCCATTAAAGATTTGGCATCCCATTTAGTTGACGGTTGTCTGCGACGAATTTCAATGCAGCGAGACCACTTTTTTGAGGCAGAAGCAATAGTTCCGCAAAACCATCACGAACTTGTAGAATTTATTCAGCAAAAAAACTTTGAATGGATTGTTGCAACAAGGCGTCTTAGCTCAAGAGTTTTGGTTGAGATGCTTAAAAAGTATGAGCAGGAAGTTTATGAGCTTTATTGCAGGCTTAAGCCCGAGGATGATGCGCTTTTCTCTGTTTCGTGGGCTGGTCAGGAAAAATCACCTAACTGGTTTGATGTTGCACGCGACTATACAGAAAAATGGCATCATCAAATGCAGATGCGGCTTGCATCCGGAAGAAACCTTTTAATGTCGGAGCGTTTTCTTACACCTTTATATGAAACCTTGCTTTTAGGCCTTCCGGAACAACTGAACAGAAGCGCTCTTTCAATTACTGAACAGCTGTTAGAGGTAGAAATCACAGGTGAAATAAGATTGCGCAAACGTTTGATAAACTATGGATCGCATTGGGAATTTCATGAAAACTTAACTGATGAGGCGCACACCTCTGTAAAGATCCCTGCATCCATCGGTTGGATTTTGTTCACCAATACCGACCGGGATAAAGGTAAATATCTGGATCAAATACAATTCACAGGAAATGAAGCTCTTGCAAAAAATGTCGTGCGTTTAACCGCTGTCATGTCTTGATGGTAAAAACACAACTTCGGTAGTTATATTCAGTAAATTAACTGATTCAACATGATGTTTTTCTTTTAAAAAGTCTGAGCTTTATTGATTGCCGGCTGTAAGAGATAAAACAAATACCCATCATATTTGCTATAAACGAATAATCCTGAATAAAAACAGCGCCATATGTCAGTGAAATGCTATTTTTGCGGGCTGTTATTCAAATATATATATACATATGTGTGGAATTGTTTGTGTTTTTGATCTGAAAACGGAGCCTCATCTGATAAGGCCTCAGATACTTGATATGTCAAAAAAAGTTCGGCATCGCGGACCGGACTGGTCTGGAATGTACTATGGCGAAAAAGTGCTTATGGCACATGAAAGGCTTGCAATCGTTGATCCCATATCGGGTGGTCAGCCATTGTACAGCAGCGATAAAAACCTTGTGCTTGCTGTGAATGGAGAAATCTATAATCATATGCTTTTGCGCACTGAGCTCAAAAAACCTTATGCTTTTCAGACAGAATCCGACTGTGAAATCATTCTTGCTTTATACAATGAAAAAGGCACTGATTTTTTGGAGGACCTTAATGGAATTTTTGCTTTTGCCCTCTATGACAAAAGCGACAACTCCTACCTCATCGCCCGCGACCATATCGGAATTATACCTTTATATATGGGTTGGGACAAATTCGGAAATTTCTATGTTTCTTCCGAACTGAAAGCCCTTGAAGGTGTATGCAGCAAAATTGAAGAATTTCCTCCCGGGCATTATCTTTCAAGTAAAGATGGGGTGGTGAAAAAATGGTATCAACGCAATTGGACAAGTTTTGAAAACGTAAAAGACAATACGACCGATATAAAAGAACTCCGCGAAGCCCTTGAAGCCGCAGTTCACCGTCAGCTTATGTCTGATGTTCCTTATGGTGTATTGCTTTCCGGTGGTTTGGACTCATCAATAATTTCTGCTGTTGCCACCCGTTTTGCCCCAAAACGTATTGAAACAGACGACGAACAACAAGCCTGGTGGCCGCGTTTGCATAGTTTTGCCATCGGATTGCAGGGTTCGCCCGATCTGGCTGCAGCCCGTAAAGTTGCCGACCATCTTGGGACAGTGCATCACGAAGTCAATTTCACAGTTCAGGAAGGACTTGATGCTTTACGAGATGTTATTTATCATATCGAAACCTATGATGTTACCACTGTCAGAGCTTCAACCCCGATGTATTTACTCGCACGGGTTATCAAATCAATGGGTATAAAAATGGTTCTTTCCGGAGAAGGCGCTGATGAGATTTTCGGCGGATATTTATATTTCCATAAAGCGCCAAATGCGAATGCTTTTCATGAAGAAACAGTAAGAAAACTAAGTAAACTTCACCTTTATGACTGCCTGAGAGCCAATAAATCACTCGCTTCCTGGGGCGTCGAAGGCCGTGTTCCTTTCCTTGATAAAGAGTTTATGGATGTGGCAATGCGCATAAACCCAACCGATAAAATGGCCGGCAACGGACGTATGGAAAAATGGGTGCTTCGGAAAGCTTTTGAAGATTATCTGCCTGAAAGTGTTGTATGGCGACAAAAAGAACAGTTTTCGGATGGCGTTGGTTACAATTGGATCGACAGTCTGAAAAACCTTGTTGCAGAACTTATAACAGATGAAGAAATGGCAAGTGCAAAATTCCGTTTTCCCATCAATACGCCACAAAGCAAGGAAGAATACTATTACAGATCCATTTTTAGTGAGCATTTCCCATCTGATTCTGCTGCAACTTGCGTGCCTTCAGTGCCTTCAGTAGCTTGTAGCACACCGGAAGCACTTGCCTGGGATGCATCATTCAAAAATATGATCGATCCTTCGGGCAGGGCTGTTTCAGGTGTTCACGAACAATCTTACATCAAATAAATTTAGTTAAGACAGCCTTAACTAAAAACTTTCTGCCATATCCATTGCGTTTGATTTTGTTGACTTAACAAGATCAAACGCTTTTGTTGAATCATGATTTTTTTCTTTTCTCTTTTTATTTTAAGTGGTTAGGGCCATAATTAACTATTATTAAAAGCATTACCTGATTATCATGGCTGTAAATACACTATCTTTGTACTTTCTTTTAATTCTGAAAAAGTATTTTTTTTAACTCTTAAAAGGCCTTTACCTTTTTTTACATACCGGAACTGAATGAGTTTGTTTAAATTAACACCCATTGTCTTCCATCCAAAATATGTTATTCTGGAAAAATCATTCCAAAAAAACAGATCAGCTATTGATATCAAATCATCGTTCCGCTTTCAGATTCATCTTAATTAACCTTCAACAGAAAAATAACCATGCTCCTAAATTCAGGCAATAAAACAGCCATTCAATATGGCTCAGAAACCATCACTTATCATCAATTATTCGCTCACATCAGGCATTTTGCAAGTCTGTATTTTATTGAACACGGTCAACGTGCTGTCGTATTTTCAGAAAACAGACCTGGTTACATCTATGCCTTTTATTCTATATGGAAACATCAGGGCGTTGCCATTCCGGTAGATTTCATGGCCACCGCTGCTGAAGTAGGTTACATACTAAAAGATAGTCAACCGGAAGTGATTTTCTGTTCTGAAAAAACAAAGAAGGTCATGCAGGAAGCCATTGCTATTGCCGGAATCAGTTCGAAATTATTCATCATTGAGGAACATGAATCCAAAGAAGCGGCAAATGCTGATGGATTTGAAATGCCGGAACCAACGCTTGAAAATACCGCTGTAATCATCTATACTTCGGGCACAACCGGCAGTCCGAAAGGTGTTATGCTCAGCTATCGCAACCTGATGCAAAATGTGAAAGCTGTTTCTGACCACATCCAGATTTACAACAAAGACTCAAGGGTTTTGGTACTGCTCCCGCTCCATCATATTTTTCCGCTCATGGGAACAATGATTATCCCTTTGAAAATTGGCGGCATGTTAGCAATATCTCCTTCGATGGCTTCAGAAGATTTAATGGCAACGCTACAAAACAATAAAATCACCATCATAATTGGTGTTCCGCGACTTTTTGCAGCGATCAGAAAAGGTGTCATGGATAAGGTGAACAAAAGTTTTGTTGCCCGAACACTTTTTGCCGTTGCAAAAAAAATGAACTCCAAGGCCTTCTCAAAAAAGGTTTTTGGTACAGTACACAAAAAGTTGGGTGGTGCAGTTGAAAACCTCGTTTCGGGTGGTGCTGCACTTGATCCGGCAGTTGGACAAGATTTTCAAACGCTCGGATTTGAAGTGCTTGAAGGCTACGGAATGACTGAAGCCGCTCCCATGATTTCATTTACACGGCCAGGACACGTGCGGATAGGCTCACCCGGTGAAGCAATGCCCGGCACAGACATCCGGATTGTTGACGGCGAAATTACTGCCGCCGGCGAAAATATAATGCAAGGCTACTATAACAGGCCGGAAGAAACAGCTGAAGTGTTGAAAGACGGCTGGCTTTTTACAGGCGATCTGGGCTATCTCGACGAGCAAGGCTATCTTTTTATTACCGGAAGAAAAAAAGAAATTATCATTCTTTCGAATGGCAAAAACGTTAATCCCACAGAACTGGAAGAGGTTCTTCTGGCCTCTCCGATGGTTCGCGATTGTGGTGTTTTTGCACTCAACGACCAGCTTCAGCTGATGATAATTCCCGAAATGGAGGCTTTCTCAACAACAGATCCTTCGGCTATTGAAGATGAAATCCGTACAAAACTCATTGAACCTTTCAACAAAAGTGTGTCGGCCTACAAAAGGATAATGCGCTTCTATGTAACCGAACAAGAGTTGCCGCGCACTCGTCTGGGTAAACTACAGCGTTTCAAACTGGCTTCGATGGTTGAAATTGTAGCGGTTGAAGAAACACTTCAGGAAGAAATTACAGATCCTGTTTTTTTGATGATTGCTGATTACCTTGTTAAGGAAAAAGGTCGAAAAGTAATGCCTTATCATCATATTGAAATAGATCTTGGCCTTGATTCGCTTGATAAAGTAAGTTTTCAGTCTTATCTTCAGCAGACCTTTGGCGTTTCACCTGATCCGGCAGAGATGGCCGAATATAAAAACATTAATGCCTTGAGCGAATGGGTGCGTGAAAACAAAACCCGCATGGAAGAGTCACTTGTAAACTGGAAAGATATTTTGCAGGAAAAAGTTTCTTTAAAGCTTCCGGACACATGGATCACCGGACAAATTGCATTGTGGTTTTCCAGGGCTTTTCTTTCGCTGTATTTCAGATACAAAACAACAGGCCTTGAAAAAATTCCTGATGGGCCATGTATTATTGCGCCAAACCATCAAAGCTTTATCGACGGCATGTTTGTCGCTTCCTATCTGCGTTTCGGACAGGCAAAACGCACTTACTTTTATGCCAAGGAAAAACACATCAGACGTCCATGGATTAAGTTTCTTGCCAATCGCAACAACATCATTATCATGGATCTGAACCGCAATCTTAAAGAATCCATTCAAAAGATGGCTGAAGTGTTGAAAAGCAATAAAAACATCATCATTTTTCCTGAAGGAACCCGTACTTTTAATGGAGGTCTGGGAGAATTCAAGAAAACTTTTGCAATCCTGAGCAGCGAACTGAATGTTCCCATTGTACCTGTTTCTATCAAAGGTGCATTTGAGGCTTTACCCCGCGGAAGCTTTTTTCCAAAACCCTGGAAAAAAATTACTGTCGAGTTTCTTGATCCTGTATATCCTGGACAAATGAGTTACGAAGCCTTGGCAGCACAAGTAAAAAAGCAGATTCAGGTTACCCTATAAAACAATTCATTTCCTGATTGAAAAACCAATGGTTTTTCAATCAGGCTGAAGTGCGTTAAGTTGCCGTACAATTCTATTGGCTCTTGATTTGAAACCCGCTGAACCATAATCATTCAGCGCGAGGATGCAGGCCTTTACTTCACCACTGAGATCCGGTTCGACCTGACAAATGCGATAAAGAATTTGCATTGCATTGCATCTGACGGCGATTGCATGATTTTCTGATAGCATCCATTTCATGCAAAGATCAACAAGCGTACCCATTTTGGATTCATTGACGGGCATTCCATCCAGAATTCTCAGAATGTTTCTACGCACAGAATCAGAATCTGTTTGAATGAGTAATTCGGTTAATTCGTGCTGAAACGGTCTCAATAATTGCGGACTTCTGTCCCAGAGATGACTCAGCAGCCATGAAGCCCGCATTGCATCTTTTTGATGATTTTTATTGATGATCTCAAATACATATTCAAGTAATTCAGGCCGTTTTTCGACCAAAGAGGCAATCAACAGAATATGTTGCTTCGAAAGTGGTTGCCGAAGCAAAACGAGCAGTTCAGTTAAATCCTTTTCTTGCGCTGAAGACTGTAAAAGACTTGTGTTGTCTTTTTTCATATCCATTCTACAATTTCATCAAGGCTTTTTCGTGATTTTGGACGTGTGGCTGTTTCACCTTCAACCGGATAGCCCAAAGGTGTAATGGCAAAGACCACTTCATCATCGGTAAGTTGCAAGGCTTCGATCAGCTTTTGCTTATCAAAAGCTGCAATCCAGCAAGTGGAAAGTCCTTCTGCATGAGCTGCCAAAATGAGGTGATCCATCAATATTGTGAGGTCGGTTTCGATGGCATTATACCCATCTGCTTTGCGTATCCAGGCCTCTTCCGGCCTTCCTTTTACGACAAGCACCGTTGATGCATTTGCAAACCAATTTGCCGGATAAGCTGACTGAATTCGTTTTAGGTTTTCCGGCGACTGAACAACCAACACCTTCCAGGGTTGTCTGTTTGCAGCGGAAGGCGCCATTCTGCCTGCCTCAAGAATGCGTAAAAGCTTATCTTTTTCTACCTTACGTAAAGGATCATAATTACGCACACTATAACGCTTTGAAACAAAATTTACAAAATCCATTGACATTTTTATTGCAAAACTATGCTTTTTAAAGATTCCGGAATGCCTTCAGAGTTTTGGTTAAAATGAACTATTTTTACCCCTTCAAACAAAAAAAACATTTAACAATGGGCGAAACACCTTTTTCACTGGAGTTTAAAGTACGTGATTACGAATGCGATATGCAAGGTATCGTAAACAATGCGAATTATCAGCATTATATGGAACACGCGCGTCACGAATACCTCCATCATATCGGACTTGATTTTGCAAAACTTACAGAAGAAGGTATCATTCTGGTCGTTAAACGCATCGAAATTGATTATCATTTTCCATTACGCAGCGGTGATGTTTTCTTTGTAGATTGTGTCGCAGAAAGAGTTTCACCGCTACGGTTTGCTTTTGTACAGAATATTTTCAGGCTGTCCGACCGCAAGCCCATCATCAGTGCAAGAGTCACCGGAACTTCAATCAACCGCAATGGAAGGCCGTTTTTGCCGGAAATTATTGACAAGGCTTTTGGTCCGGTAAAACAACAATAGACAGATTATTCTTTCAGCAAAGATATCAAGTATAAAAAATGGAGTTTCATGATCAAAATATCATTGAATTTGGTTTCTAAAAATGCTACTTTTGATATCTACATTTAAAAAAATCAATCACTTTTTTACTTTATTCACGAATTTAATAAACAAAATAACAACTATGAAAAAACAAATTATCGTTATGTTCTTCCTGCTCTTAGGACTTGGAAGTACGCTGTTTGCGCAGGATTATACCAATTTTATTTCCTGCGAAGTTGATGGCAAAGAGTGGAAAGCAGAGGCAAAAAAACTGAGAATTCCGATTTCCGGTTTTGAATACCTTGCCATTGCTGCTTTTCAGGTGAGTCCGGATATTCAGGTTTGGATCAGAATGTATTATTTTACTGATGAGTTAAAACCTGGAACCTATGAAATCACTTCTGAAAAGGAAATTGAATCCAACTCTAAGAAGAAAAATAAGAAAGAAGATATGGTGTGGGTTTTAGTTGACTATACCGAAGAAACAAAAGGCCTGGGACATGCTTTTCATGATGGAGAATCTATGAGTGGATCGCTCACAATTGAAGAAATTACCTCAACTTCTGTAAAAGGATTTTTTGAAGCCACGCTGAATGGTGTTTATTACAAAAAAAGAGCCGTCGCCACCATGACAGGCTCAGGTATCAGAGGAAATCTTGAGAAGAAACTGATTACAAAGGCCGGAGGCGGAATGCTGGCAAACGGCGACCCACATTATCATGAAAACACGAAAAAATCTGACGAAACAGATACTATTGTTCTGACAAACGGAAAATTCTTTGTCGATTGGAGTAAGCAAAAGAACGAGGAAACAGAAGAATAGTTTTGGCCTCTGACCAATTTTTTCTTGTCGGAAAAGCCAGATTATAAGGTTACTTAAATGAGTAACGCCTACTGCCTGTAAAAGACCTTTGCCTTATTATTCAGCCTGATCCCCATAATTGTTTTGTAACTTGCAGCGTTTTTAGAAAAATACCTGAATGTTGAATAATTTCAAGGCGAAGGCCTCAATACTTATAGTGTTTTTAGTGTTTTTTATAAGCCTCTGTGTTTTTCCACAAACATTGCTTATCAATGAATTTATGTCATCAAATTCAACAGCTATTGCTGATGAAGACGGCGACTATTCTGACTGGATTGAATTGCACAACACCAGTAATCAGGCGATAAGTCTTGCTGGCTATGGCCTTTCTGATGATCCCGGGCAGCCTTACAGATGGGTTTTTCCTGCCAAAGGTATTCAGCCGGGTGGATTTTTATTGATTTGGGCATCCGGAAAGAACCGAACCAATAGTCAACAGCCGCTTCATACAAATTTCAGTATTAGTGCTGCCGGCGAAACGCTGCTGTTAACACATCCTTCTGGTGATAGAGTTGACAGCACAGTTGCCATCACACTTCAGGCAGACATATCTTACGGCAGGCTGCGCAATCAGTTCAGCGAATGGCGTTTTTTCAGTCCTTCAACACCTGGTTCAGCCAACAGCGAAACGGGTTTCAGTTTGTTTTTGCAACCGGCTTCAGTTTCACATTCCGATGGTTATTACACTTCTGCAATTGAGCTAAGCATGAGCACCACTCAAAATGAAGCGCAAATATACTATTCCACAGACGGCTCTGTTCCAACCGCTGAAAGTAATCTATACACAGAACCGTTTTTGGTTCAAAGCAGGGTTGGTGAGCCCAATACGATTTCGATGATTCCGACCAATAACAACAACGATCCCGGTCCACCCTATTACGAAGGCTGGCAGCCGCCGCTTGGAGAAGTTTACAAAATTAATGTCATTCGCGTCAGGCCTGTGCACCCTGATGCGCCTCCCGGACCAGTTACGACACATACTTACATTGTTGATCCAAGTGGAAATCAGCGATATTCTCTTCCTGTTTTTTCTCTTTCTACAGATTTCGATAATCTCTTCGATGCCGAAATTGGCATTTATGTTTACGGCAACCACGATAACTATTTTCAGGATGGAATGGAATGGGAGCGACCTGCCAACCTGACTTTATTTGAAAAAGAGGGTAATCTTGGATTCAACGAAGATATTGGGATACGTATACATGGCAACACCTCGCGCAGCCGTCCGCGCAAATCGCTCCGCATTAATGCCAGAGACGAATACGGAAATAGCTGGATAAACTATCAGCTTTTTCATGATAAAAGCACAGATATGTTTAAACGGTTTATACTGCGAAACTCAGGAAACGACTGGGATCAGACGGTTTTCAGAGATGCAGTTGTACAATCCCTTATGCGCAATTTGGATGTTGACCGGCAGTACTATCAGCCTGCGATTTTATTCATCAATGGAGAATACTGGGGAATTCACAATGTGCGCGACCGTTACGATGAACACTATATTTACGCCAGATATGGTATTGAGGAAATGGAAATGACCATCCTTGAAAACAACTCAACTTTTAAGTTTGGAAATCCCGGAGGCGCCAATCATTATAATAGTATGCGGAGTTTTGTGAACAGCAATAACCTGCTTTCAGATGAAAATTTCACGACACTTTCAACCAGGATGGACATTGAAAGCTTCACCGATTTTCAGGTCGCCAATATCTATGCGATGAATACCGACTGGCCCGGAAACAACAGTCTTTTCTGGCGCTATCTGCGCAACGGATACGAGCCAGGAGCCCTTAACGGACGTGATGGCCGCTGGAGATGGATGCTTCTCGATATGGATTTCGCATTTGGCTTAAATTTCAATTATGTGCCCGGAGCCACTTACGGAGCATCACACAACACGCTTTCTTTTGCGCTTGCCACAAACGGCCCGAACTGGCCTAATCCGCCATGGTCAACCTTTTTACTGAGAAATTTGCTGAAAAATGTGAATTACAAGCATCAGTTTATAAACAGGTTTTGCGATTTGCTGAACACTAGTTTTAAAGAAACCAATGTGGTTTCAGTCATTGATTCTGTGAAAAATATGCTTCAACCCGAAATGCAGGAGCATATTCTGCGCTGGCGACGGCCCACAATATTGTCTGAATGGCTGAATAACGTGAATGTGATGCGTGTTTTTGCTCAACAAAGACCAGCATTTATGAGGCAGCATATCAAAAATCAATTCAGTTTACAAGGCACTGCGCAACTCACAATCCGCAACAATAATCCTGAAATGGGCACTGTGCAGGTAAATTCAATCGAAATTGATGATTTGATCTGGCAGGGAATCTACTTCACACAAATTCCTATAAAACTAAAAGCACATCCAAAACACGGCTATCGTTTTGTGGGCTGGACGGGGCAGATTAGTTCACAAAGCGAAACAGCAGAACTAATTATGACTGCCAACAGCCTGGTAGAAGCTGTTTTTGAGCCAAGCAACGATTTCGCCGGTGACTCACTAAATCCGGTGGCTTACCGATTGGCTAATGGCCCCTATCATTTTACCTATTGGGACGAAAACAATGCTGAACGGAACTTTCCTGAAAACATGGTGTTTCAGCAAAGCTCCAAAAATGATCCATTGCAAAACGATCCAATGACGCGCCCTTATCATATTCCAGCAGGTGAATATCATGCAGATGATATGGGAAGTGTGGGTTTTCCTTATCGTCTAACGCGGCGAACAAGACTTAACGGTCTGGGAAGTGAAGGCGTTTCTTTCATTAATACCGGGCGTGGCCGCGACCTTGGAGCTGCAGTTCTTGCAATAGATACGCGTGGATTAGAAAATATTACAGTTGGCTGGACTGCCGGCACGGTAATTCCAAATTCACGTGCTTATGCGATAATTTTGCAATACAGAATTGGGCATGAAGGCTCTTTTTATAATGTGACAAACCAAAACGGAGAGCCTCTTGAATATATTCGAAATGAACAAGCAGGACATACAACAGTTTTTAGTCCGGTTACATTGCCAGCGGAAGCTAACAACCAGCCTTATTTACAATTACGCTGGAAATATTTTTTCACCGGTCAGCAAATAAACCAAAGTGATGGAAGCCGTGATATGTTGCGATTGGATGATATTGTTGTCAGCACTGTCACGATGGATGTGCCAGAATATGTAACCAACAATCCTACTGTTACAGTCGAAAGCTATCCGAATCCATTCAATGATCAAACTGAAATAGTTGTCAACTTATTGGAAAACACGAATGTTGAAATTGCTGTATTCAACCTTTTTGGAGTGAAAGTGGCTACATTGTCGAGTAGTTTTCTAAATAGCGGAGGCCATACTTTTATTTTTGACGCAAGCCAGCTCCCTGCTGGTTATTATAACTGCGTTATCAAAACAGACAAGCTTTTGATTTCACGAAAATTGTTAAAAATGTAAACTTTTTTTCAATCTGTATAAAAAATAAAGATTGAGTCCGCTCCGAAAAGTAGTTTTAGGGATGAACAGACTTATGGGAGTGGACTCAAGAATTAAGGTAAAAATGACTTTTATAGCGCGTGAGTCATTCTGAGAAACCTTTTTGGTCTGCATGGATGCAACTTTTTTCACTAAACCTTCATCTGTTTTTTTGAGTATTTTAACAATTTTTTAACATAAATCGTGTTAGAATTAAGATCAAAAAAACACAGCCAATTATTGCTGGACTATGTTTCAGGAAAATCCATCCTCAATGAGAAAGTTTGTCTTTGTTTTACTCCTTGCTTTAGCTTTTCTTATACCAAAGACAGCTATTGCACAAGAAATCTCTATCAATGAAATTATGGCCTCAAATGCATCCGTAATTCCGGATGAAGATGGTGATTTTTCTGACTGGATAGAGCTTTATAATGGTGGAGAAGACTTGGTGAACCTTGCAGGCTATGGTTTGAGTGATAGTTACAATAATCCGTTTAAATGGATTTTTCCTGAAGTGACCCTGCAATCAGGTGAGTTTTTGCTTGTATTTGCCTCTGGAAAGAACAAAACAGATCCTTCTGGCAATCTTCACACAAGCTACAGCATCAGCGCTGCCGGCGAAGAAATTCTACTTACACATCCCAATGGAACACGCATTGATGCTATCGCGCCCGTATGTATTCCAACTGATGTTTCCTATGGCCGCTCTCCCGATGGTAGTCTTCAACTGCTTTATTTTGATCAGCCGACGCCGGGATTTAGCAATGTCAATGAAGGTTATAATGGTTTTCTAAGTCCGCCAAACATTCAAATTACTAAAATAAATGAGGATACTTTCGAGCTTGAAATTGTGCACAGTGACAACAATGCTGAAGTATTTTTCACACTTAATGGAGGAGATCCTGATACCACTTCACTGCTTTTTTCCGGTGTGTTCACTATTGAAGGCATCCAATACGACAGCCTGATGTTTATACGTACAACACCAATTGAGGCTGATCCAAACGGATTTGGATGGCATATGCCACAAGGTGATTTTCCGCGAGCTGTTGTTGTCAGATCAAAGGCTTTCAGGCAAGGATATCTTTCATCGGAAACAGTAACAAAAACAAAACTTGAAGTACCACTTGATTTTCCGGTAGTCTCTGTTGCCATTGATGCTGAATCGTTGTTTGATGACTCAATCGGAATCTATGTGCCCGGAAACTACTACAATGAACTTGGCTGGAATTATGAAGACTATTTTGGCTATCCCAATGCCAACTATTATCAGGAGGGCGACGAATGGGAAAGGGCAGGCAATATTGAATTCATTTATCCCGATGGAAATTATATCAGCCAGGCTGTCGGATTCCGCATTCATGGAGGAAGAACTCGTGTTGCACCAATGAAAGCATTAAGGCTTTATGCCAGAAGCGAATATGGGGCAAGCACGCTTGATTTTGATGTTTTTGATGATGGTGTTGGAGACTATAAAAGACTTCTTCTCAGAAATTCGGGACAGGATTTCTATAGTTTACCTACACTTTTCAGAGATGCGATGATTCATGCTTTGGTTGAAGATATGAGTTTTGATACCCAAAAATATAAGCCGGTAATATTATTTATCAATGGGGAATTCTGGGGCATCACAAATCTGCGGGAACGCTACGACAAATATTATCTTGGACAGACATATGGTGTTGATGTTGAAAATGTGGATATGCTCAGAGATTATTATCTGGTGATAGATGAAGGTGACCGCGTTCACTTTCAGCAAACACTTAATTACATCAATAATAATGGCTTACAAGCGAATCAACATTATGACTCTGTCTCAAGGCGCATAGATATTAATAACTATATGAACTATCAGATAGCAAATATTTATGCCAATAACCACGACTGGCCCGGAAATAATATGCGCTTCTGGCGATTTCGCACAGATACTTATCAGCCTGAAGCACCATACGGACTTGATGGTCGCTGGCGATGGATGATGCATGATACCGACTTTGGTTTTGGACTTGTTGGAGGCTACGAAGCGCCGATGCATGATATGCTTGATTTTGCAACAACTACAGAAGGCAACACATGGGCCAATCCTCCTGACGCGACCTTATTGCTCCGTAAATTTTTGGAAAACGAAACTTTCAAAGTAACTTTTATCAATCGGTTTGCTGATCTGCTTAACACATGGTTCAAAGCTGAAAGAGTTATCAGTATTATCAACCAATTTGAAGGCAATCTTGAAGTTTTCATGCCTTTACAAGTCAACCGATGGGGCTATCCTTCTAGTCAGCAGGCATGGCAAAACAATCTGGAATTAATGCGCTATTTTGCTATTCACAGACCCGAAAATCAAAGACAGCATCTGCGCAATAAGTTTGAACTTGCTCCGGAAACTCATATAACCTTGGAGGTTTCCGATCCCGCTTTTGGCTACATCAAAATCAACAGTATTAAAGTCAATGATGAAACTCCCGGAATAAGCGAAAATCCTTATCCATGGACCGGCATCTATTTTCAGGGGATTCCTTTGCAACTTGAGGCTGTTCCGCTTCCCGGATATGTTTTTACAGGCTGGGAGGGATTGCCCGAAGGTAGCAGACAAATTGCAGAAGTGATCCCCAATTCTGATCAACATTTGATAAGAGCATTGTTTGCTGAAGACCTTAATCCGGCAAATGCTGTTATACATTACTGGCATTTTAACAACCTGCCTTCAGGCAATATCACACTGGTTTCAGCAGATTCAAGCCTTGTTTCCGGTGCTTTGATCAGTTATCCCGGAACAGGTGCTGGTTATTTGGATCGCGTGAACGAGGGAAGCACCTTGAATGGCTTGCCTAATGTGACGGCCGGTTGTGCGCTTCGGGTTCGAAACCCATCGGATACAAGAGCGCTTTTAATAAAAATACCAACCACAGGCTATGAAGCCATAAAATTTAGCTATGCTGTTTTAAGAACCAATAACGGACAAAGAATTCAAAGGGTTTTTTATCGCATTAATGACATTTCACCTTGGGTTCAAATTGAAGGTGATGTCAATATTTCGGAAACTTTTGAACGCTTTGAGTTCGACTTGACAAACATGGATGAAGTGAACAATCAAATAGATTTTGCCATTAAAATCACTTTTCACGGGCCGGAAGCAAGCGGCAACTCTGGCAATAACCGTTTTGATAATATCCTGCTAGAAGGAAAAAAAGTTGTTGGAACTCATGATTTGCAGCAAGAGCCTTTACAACTTTACAACTATCCAAATCCCTTTGCCGGTATAACAACTATCAAAATGCGTTTTAATGAAAGCACAAAAGCAAGGCTTGAACTTTACAATATTTTAGGAGAAAAAACTGTCGTTCTTTTTGATAAAAACGTAGAAAGAGGTATTGAAACCTTTTATTTCGATTCCGGAAATTTGCCTTCCGGAAGTTATATCCTTAAGCTCTCCACAGAAAAACAAACTGTAGTAAAAAGGATTCTTCTGAGTAGGGTTTGATAAATTTTTGCTTCATCTTGAGGCCCGCTTGCTGATTTTATTCAACGAAATATCCCTTTGCATTTTACTTTTGAAACGATCTATTTCGGTTGATCGCTTTAACAAATGTTTTCGGCTGACACCGCTGTTAACTCTTTTTCGCCACATTTTGAAGCTGCTTTGTTTGAGTTCTTTTCTCATTAAGGCAATAACTTCCGCTTCAGAAAAACCGAACTGTGCTTTTATTGCCTCAAAAGGTGTCCTGTCTTCCCAGGCCATTTCAATAATTCTGTCTGATTCTTCAACGGTCATAGCTTGGTTTGTTGATTGATTAAGCAGGATACTCTACAAAATTTCTTTCAGTTTCATAGAGCCTTACCTGAACATCAAGTTTTGCGTCAAGTTTTGCGCGGAGGATATTGTAAATGACAATCACAATATTTTCAGCGGTAGGGTTAATTCCTGCAAATTCAGGACAATCGAGATTGAGATTTCTATGGTCGAAACGTTCTTCTATTTCGCTTTTAATGAGGTCTTTAAGGACTTTCATATCAACAACGTATCCTGTTTCAGGGTTTATTTCTCCAACAACTTTTACGATAAGATCGTAGTTGTGGCCGTGCCAGTTCACATTGTTGCAAAGACCAAAAACCTCATTATTTTTTTCCTGGTTCCATGCTGGATTGTAAAGTCTGTGGGCTGCATTGAAATGGGCTTTGCGATAAACGGCTACTCTCATCGGTGTATGTTTTAAAGGTTTTACATATAACAAACCGACATGAATTTAGTTTCAAATCAGGTTTGTTTTTGGAACATTCCTCAAAAATACATAAAACGGTGGTTAATCTTTTTTTTCATTTGCAACCCATTGCATTTGGTTTTACGTCTAAGTAGTTTAAATGCTGAGGTATCTTTAATGATAATGACTTATTTTCGCGCAAAAATTCAATCTTTGAAGCAAGCCAACTCACTGTTTTTTATTGTAGGATTTGCCATTTTACTGATGGCGTATGTTTTGAGTCTGCCCAACCGAAAACCACATATTGACGATGCATGGCTTGGTGAACATAGTTACTGGCTTTTTCAGGATGGAGTTGCAAAGTCAAAATTGATGTCTGGCATTGCCGGCAGCGAAGACAGATTGTTGCTTCACCACAAGCTTTTTACAGTTCAGGGAGCTGGAATTATCTCTGTTTTTGGGTTTTCATTGCAATGGTTAAAAGCAGTTTCATTGGTTTATTTAGCCTTAGCGTTGGCTATGCTTTGGATTTTGCAACACCGGATGCATTTATTTAAAAACAATCAAAGCTGGATGTTGGTGCTCTTGATTTTGCTTGCAAACCCATTGATTTTTGAATTTAGTTTTGTTTTCAGACCCGAAACTATGCTGATGTTTTTGGGACTTCTGAGCTTTTTTCTTTTATGGCTATTACTTACTAATGACGAACATACGAGACTTTATGCGTTTTTTGGCGGCTTTGTTGCCGGCATCGCTCTGGTATCTCATCTGAATGGTGCAGTTTTTATTTCTGCTGGATTTTTGTTGTTGGTTTTCAAGATGAAGTTCAAACCTGCAGCACTTTTTGCTGTTGGAGCAATCTTCGCGTCATTGGGCTATTTTTACGATTTTCGTTCTTTGAGCGACTTTTCACTTTGGTATCAACAGCTCACTTTTATTCCTTCAGATAGTCCGTACACAAATCCATTCATCAAAATTCTTCTTAATAGTTTAGGTGAACATATGCGGTTCTTTCATAGCCCAAAAGAAATTTCTTTGACACTTCTTTTCATTGCTGCTGCCATTTCAGCAAGGAAAGAACTAATTAAAAAACATAATTTGCTTGTTTTTTACACGCTACTGCTCATGATTTCAATGGCTGTGCTTGCTTTGAACAAAACAAGCAAATACCTCATCTTTCTTCTTCCATTTATCACATTGATTATTGGTATAGCTTTCGATCGTTTTAATACGAAAAAGTCTAAAACCAGATTAACTCCACTCACAGTTTTGCTTTCCGTTTATTTTCTTGTGTCGGTTTTTTACAATGTGAACATCATTAGAAGTAAATATGATCCGACACTTAATAACAAAATAAGAATGGCATTTGCGGCAGAAAACAGCAACGACATGATTGTTCTTGCGCCAATGGAATTTATTTTTGACGAGATTGATAATTTCAAAGAAATTCACAGCCTGATGTCTTTTAACGAGCGTTTAAAAATTACACCGAATCTCAGGTCTGATAAATTTTTAGAAACTGCTGCTTATGAAGATATAGATTTGATTCTGCTTAATGACGAATATGCGAACGTATTTTTAATGCAGAATTTCAAGTTGCATGATATTAATGCAGGGTACAGACTTGTGTATAAAGACTCACAGCTTATGGTTTGGAAGAAAGAGCTTTCTAATCAAAATCCATTAACTTATAATTCGCTCAATACATGGTATTCCGATGGATTACTTAAGTATTTCAGTGCGTTGGATTAGCCTCAAAACCTTCTTTGAAAGGGAATAATTTTTCTTTTTCGTTCTTCAAAAGGCTTAATAAAAAAGCAATTAACGCCTTTTTCTGATAACCGGTTTTTCAAAACTTCGTGCTTCATCTATATCGATGATTACAAAGTCGAGTTTCTTTTGCGTAAGATCCACTTTTTTGACACGGATAGTTACAGGATCGCCCAATCTGAAAACTTTACCAAAACTCTGTCCAATCACCTGATAGTTGTCTTCATCGAGATAATAATAGTCGCCGGGCATCTCGTTGTAGCGCACCATCCCTTCACATTTGCTTTGCTTTAATTCAACAAAAATGCCCCATTTGCTGACACCTGAAATGAGTCCGTCGAAAATTTTACCAACTTTATCTGAAAGATATTCTGCTTGCTTGAATTTGATTGAATCGCGTTCCATTTCGGCGGCACGGCGTTCCATTTCTGAAGCATGTTTGCAAACAGGCTCATACGCTTCCTGACTCACTGAATCTTTGTTTTCGAGCAGGTAACGCTCTAAAAGCCGATGAACGATAAGGTCGGGATAGCGGCGGATGGGTGAAGTAAAATGTGTGTAAAACTTAAATGCCAGACCATAATGTCCGATGTTTTGGGTGCTGTATTCAGCCTTGGCCATCGTGCGGATGGCGATGGTTTCAACAAGAGTTTTCTCCCCTTTTCCATCAACTGCTTTAAAAAGATCATTGTAGGATTTTACCAGTTTTTCTCTTGAGCTGATGTTCATGCTATAACCAAGCTTGCCGATAAACTGCAAAAAAGTATTCAGTTTTTCCGGGTTGGGTTCATCATGGATGCGATAAACAAATGTTTTTACTTTCTTCTTTCCGAGTGGTTTTCCAATGCGTTCGGCGACCTTTCTGTTGGCGAGCAGCATGAAATCCTCAATTAGCATATGACTCTCCTGCTGCACTTTAACGAAGGTATCAATCGGTTTTCCGTTTTCGTCCAGGATAAATTTCACTTCTTCAGAGTGGAAATTTATTGAGCCATCTTTCATGCGCTGACTGCGTAATTTTGAAGCAATATTATGCAGAATCAAAATTTCATCTTTAAAATCACCTTCACCTCCTTCGATAACAACCTGAACCTCTTCATAAGCAAATCTCCGGTTTGAGTTGATGATTGTTTTTCCAATCCATTCGTTCAGGACTTCGCCTTCTTCATTCATTTCAAACACCGCCGAAAAGCAAAGTTTATCTTCATTCGGGCGTAGCGAGCAAATGTTGTTTGATAGTTTTTCAGGCAGCATTGGAATAGTGCGGTCAACTAAATATATTGATGTGCCGCGGTTTTGGGCTTCGAGGTCAGTTGGTGTGCCTTCAACAACATAATGCGCAACATCGGCAATATGTACTCCAATTTCCCAATTTCCGTTTTCGAGTTTTAGAAGTGACAGGGCGTCATCAAAATCCTTTGCATCGTCAGGGTCTACAGTAATCGTTGTGATTTCGCGGAAGTCACGTCTTTTGGCTATTTCAGCTTTTGTTATGCCATGATCTATTTTTTCTACTTCATCTTCTACCTCTTTAGGAAATTCGAGCGGGAAATTGTGTTCGGCCAGAATAGATTGCATTTCAACATTGTTATCCCCCGGTTTTCCGAGCACTTTGATAACTTCTCCAAAAGGGTTTTTTGAATGCTCGGGCCAGTCGGTGATGCGTACAATGACTTTTTCACCATTTTTAGCATTGTTGAAGTAAGGCTTTGGAATAAAAATATCAACGGCCATGCTTTTGCTGTCAGGCACAAGAAATCCGAATTCTTTGGAGATGGAAATCACGCCTACATAATCAGTTTTGTTGCGCTTGATAACTTCAACGATCTGCCCTTCAGTTTTATGATTTTTTCGTCTAGGGAAAAGGTACACCTTCACCTGATCATCGTGCAAAGCCTGTGCGGTATTATTGGCCGAAATGAAAACATCTTCGCCTCCGGTGTCGGGTGTCACATAAGCTTTGCCCGTACTTTTCATATCAACTTTGCCCGTAATGAAAGCTTTCTCTTCGCCATATTCTTGTAGCATTGATTTACTCAGCAAATAGCGATAGGGCCTTTCTTCGGTGAGTTTCCCTTCTTTGGTCAACTCAAGCAAAATGTTATGAATCAAATCTTTACCTGCCTTATCTTTTATACTCAGCAATTTGCTGACTTGTTTATAATTCAGCGACTTGAACGGATTTGAACCGAAAATACTCAATATGGTGGCGGTAAGTGTGTTCTTTACTCCACCTGAAACTTCTCTCTTTTTTGGCATGGCAGTCAGTATTTTTTAGAAAACTATCAGTTTATGGCTACAAAGTTAACGCACAAAGCCTCAACTTTGATTTCTTTTTTTTAAGATGAATTTGGGATTCAATTTGGTTATAAACTCAGCGAATTGAAAAGGCAATTATTTAAAGCCTCCTCTTACATAAAACTTCGTGCCGGTATGGCCGAAATCAGCTTTTTGGTGTAGTCACTTTGAGGATTTTTGTAAAGCAAATCTGCTTCGGCCAACTCTTCCATTTTGCCGTTGTTCATCACCAAAACGCGGTCCGACATATAGCGTACAACACTCAGGTCGTGTGAGATAAAGACATACGTGAAACCGTATTCCTTCTTCAGCCGGTTGAGCAAATTAAGCACCTGAGCCTGCACAGAAACATCAAGGGCTGAAACAGGCTCATCGCAAATTACAAGTTCAGGGTTCACTGCGAGCGCTCTTGCTATGCACACACGTTGTCGCTGTCCGCCTGAAAACTCATGTGGATAGCGCCTGAAATGGGATTCTTCGAGACCAACCTGTTCAAGCAACTCAAATACTTTCTGCTTGCGATGGGCTGCGTTTCCATTCAAGCCATGCACTTTCATAGGCTCCATAATGGCTTCACCAATGGCAATACGTGGATTAAGGGATGAATATGGATCCTGAAAAACAATCTGCAGCTGTTTGCGAAAATCACGCAACTGATTTTTGTCCAGTTTATTAACAACAACACCTTTGTAGCTAACGATTCCGTCAGTGGGTTCCTGAAGGCGCAAAATGCTCCGGCCAAGCGTAGTTTTGCCACAGCCGGATTCGCCAACCAAACCTAAGGTTTCTCCCGGAAAAACCTCAAAACTAATGTCATCAACAGCTTTTACGTAAGCCTTTTCTCTACTGAAAAATCCCTTTTGAACAGGAAACCAGGTACGCAGGTTTTCAACTTTCATTACAGGCTCCTGGGCATATAGCAGCTCATGTGCTTTTGCACGTTCATTTGATGGAACAGTGAGTTCAGCCAGCATTTCGGGTAGTCCGCCGGACCACTTATTTTCCAGAAATTCTTTTACAACCGGTAAGCGGCTGAGACGTCTGTCAAGTGGTGGTCTGCATGCTAAAAGACCACGTGTATATGGGTGTTGTGGATTTCCGAGTACTTCATCAACGGTGCCAGATTCAACAATTATGCCTTGATGCATCACCGCAACTTTATCTGCTATATCTGCAATTACGGCAAGATCATGGCTTATAAAAATCATTCCCATGCCGGTTTGTTGCTGCAAATCCTTAAGCAAAAGCAAGATTTCTTTTTGAACTGTAACGTCCAGAGCGGTGGTGGGTTCATCAGCAATCAGAAGTTCAGGTTCGTTGGCGATGGCCATTGCAATCATTACACGCTGCTTTTGTCCGCCCGAAAGTTGATGCGGATAAGCCCTGAAATGCTGTTCCGGTCGCGGAAGTTTTACTTTTCTGAATAATTCAAGAACTTTTTCCTTTGCTTGTTTTTTGGTTGTTTTCTGATGCGTCAGGATGGCTTCGGCTACCTGATATCCGCAGCGCAACACAGGATTGAGCGAAGACATTGGTTCCTGAAATATCATGGCCATTTTACTTCCCCGTGCCTGACGCATTTGTTCATCATTCCAGGAATGTGCAGCCTCGCCAGAAAAATAGATTGAATCAACTTCTATCTTCGATTGTTTAGTAGGAAGGAGTCGCATCACAGCCAGTGAACTCACCGACTTTCCTGAACCGGATTCACCTACGATACCCAATGTTTGCCCGCGCTCCACTTTAAAACTCACATCCTGCACTGCATACAGCCAGGCATTTTCGTGCCTGAAACGAATACTTAGTTTGTTCACCTGAAGCAATGACGCAGGTTTTTCCATATTATTTATAATGAGTGAGCAAATGTAAGAAAAAGCAAGCTGGTCCATGACCGGATGACCCTTAAGACTTTTCTGTCTGTTTATCAATAAATCTACGCTTACTGGAATTTTTTATGAAACAATACTTTACAGCAATGCATCTGATAAATTTACTTTTAGGCAAAACAACTCTTGTGATGTTTGATTGATTTTTCATCTTATATTTGTTAATGCTTTTGGTTTAAAATAATCCTTGATGCCCCCTATATTATACGATTTACTTTCTCTTTTTTACCCGGAAGTTTGTCCATCCTGTGGCAATCTGCTCAACAGAGATGAAAAAACCATTTGTTTAAGCTGTCGTTTTCTGATGCCGAAAACGGGTTACGAAATTGTTGCTGATAACCCGATAGCCCGTATGTTTTGGGGTCGTGTTCGTTTGAACGCAGTAAGCGCCTGTTATTTTTTTGCTAAAAAAGGAAGAGTGCAGCCACTTATTCATGAACTGAAATATAAAAGTAATCGGGATGCAGGGCATTTCCTTGGTATTGAAATGGCGAAAGAAATAATTCAATCGCCATTGTATGAGGGTGTTGACTTTATTGTTCCTGTTCCTTTGCATCCAAAAAAAATTAAGATCAGGGGCTACAATCAAAGTGAGGTCATTGCCGTTGGAATGCGTAGCGTGATGAATAAACCTATAAACAAAGATGTTTTAGTGCGGCAGATTGCCACTGCCAGTCAAACCAAAAAGTCGCGCGAGGCCCGATGGCAAAATGTAAAAGACATCTTTGTTTTGCATAATCCTGAACTTTTTGAAGGCAGGCACATTCTTCTCATTGATGATGTAATCACAACAGGAAGCACCATAGAAGCCTGTGCCAATGTTCTCCTTCAGGCAAAAGGCATCAAAGTGAGCGTTGCAGCAGCAGCCTGTGCGCCAAGTTAGCAAAGTTTCAGCCAGTCAAAAAAGCTTTCCAAATAAAAAACGAGCTCAATGTATCACCTCCCCTGCTTTTTTAATTTACACCATAGCAGTCATTTAGATGTTTTTTAAACAAACTTCTTGACATCTGATCAAAAAGTTCGTAGGTTTGTACAATAAATAACTAATTCTTTAGTTATACAACTACTAAAATAGTTTATCTATGAAAGAGCTAACGAAAGCCGAAGAGCAAATCATGCAAATCCTATGGGAGCTGAAACAGGCTTTTGTTCACGATATCATTGAACAACTTCCTAAGCCTAAGCCGGCCTACAACACGGTTTCTACCATTGTGAGAATACTAGAGAAAAAAGGCTTTGTTGATCATGAAGCCTTTGGGAAAACTCATCGCTACCACCCTGTTATTGAAAAAAAGGTTTATACGAAATTCATGTTTAAGGGCTTATTGAATGGCTATTTCAGCAATTCGATGCATCAGATGGTATCTTTTTTCAGCAAAGAAAAAGGTCTTAGTCTGGCAGAACTTGAGGAGTTAAAACAAATCATAGAAAACGAAATTAACACCAAGGAAAAGAAATAGCAATGGAACAGTTTTTCCTTTATATTGTCCGTGTTTCTATTTATCTGGCTGTTTTTGCCCTGGCTTATAAAATGTTGCTAAGCCGTAAAATCAATCCCGAATTCAATCGATACTACCTTCTGTTTTCGGGCATTGGAGCAGCTTTACTTGGTTTTTTCACCGGCTTTACTTTTACTTTTTCAGGCAATACCGTGCCCAATCCGGTTGTTGATTTGCCGGAAATTGTTGTATACGCCAACAGTGGTTATATTGAAACTACATCATTTCTGGCAAATGGTCTGCGTGAAATCGAAATCATTCAAGTGCTGATATTGCTTTCCGGCCTCGTAGTTTTGACGATTGTTTTTGTTCAGTTGATAAAAATAATGCTGTTAATCAATCAAAATCCCGGAAGCAGATTTATGGGACTCACTTTGGTTGAAATTGATAATAACACGCCACCTTTTTCATTTTTTCATTGGCTTTTTGCAGCAAAAGAATTAACAAATCAGCAGGATTTTGCTAAAATTCTCGCTCATGAGCATGCCCATTACAAGCGTTTGCACTCATTTGATGTATTAGTTTTTGAGTTATTGCATGTGCTTTTCTGGTTTCATCCGGCCTATTATTATCTAAGAAATGAACTCAAAACCATGCACGAATTTGAAGCAGATGCAATGGCGCTAAAAATTTTCGACAAAAAAGATTATCAGCAGACATTGCTTTCTTTGAGTTTTTCTGGTGGTATGATACCAATTTCTAATCCTTTCAATGTTTCACTTATTAAAAAACGTATGCTTATGATGAATCAAAACAAGCGGCACAAACCTGCCCAAAACTGGTTAAAATTATTGATAATCCTTCCATTTATGACAGCTGCTATACTTATACAGTCGTGCAGTTTCGATAAAAAAGAGGTGCAAACTGAGCCCCGGCCGGAAGATGTCATGTCGGTAAAAGTTGATTCTGCCGGTAGTGTGACAGCATCAATGGTAAATCCAAAAGAAGCTTTTGCAGATGCAGAACCGATAGAGGGTGATATTTTCACTGTTGTTGAAGAAATGCCTGTTTTTCAGGGAGGTCCTGAGGCAATGATGAAATTCATCTCAAATAACATTCAATATCCTGAGAAAGCAAGAAAAGAAGGCATTCAGGGAAGAGTATATGTGAATTTCATCATTGAAAAAGATGGAAGCGTTTCATCTGCAAAAGTCTTACGTGGTATTGGAGGCGGATGCGATGAGGAAGCCCTGCGTGTAGTTGAAATGATGCCAGACTGGACTCCGGGAAAACAACGCGGACAGGCTGTAAGAGTATCTTTCAATTTGCCGGTAAAATTCTTGCTGGACTAGCTTTCACTATTTTTTTGACTTGTATAACTAATTTTTTAGTTATGACCTGACAGCACTTCATTGAAGATTCTGTCAGGTCATTTATTTTGATCTACCTTTGAAGTCTTAAAAATTCTACCCAAAAATGGAAGAAAATCAAAAAACAAAAAGCCTTTCAAAGAAGGACTGGATAATCGCTTTAGTGCTTTTTCTTGCAATAATTGCCGCGCTTTTATTTCAATTTCTCAATAAGGAAAAAGCCGAAAAAATACAAAACGAAAATCTGAAAAGTATCGTGGAGCCGGAAGCTTCAATCAGCCAAACTAAATTGCTGTGTGAATTCAATGCTAAGTGCTGAGAAGACACTATTTTTGCTCTTTAAAGGAATCTGCCATGCTTTTCGAAGAGAAAGGCAGCAATTAATTCATATTCAATTTGTTGGTCAATATATTTAAAAAACACAGATAAATAATCTTGTCATGGAGCCCTATCAACTTCAAATAATTCAGACACTGGCAGTAATAATAAGCCTTGTTGCAATAAAGTTTCTTTTGAGAGGAATCATAAACAAGTTCATGAACAAGCTGCACTTTGCACTTGAGAGGAAAAGAATTATCTCAAAAATCATCAATTTTTTTATCCTTATTGTAGCCGTAGTGCTTATAACTGCCATCTGGGGCGTCAAATCACAGGAGGTCACTATTTTTATCTCTTCAATCCTGACAATTTTGGGTGTTGCATTTTTTGCGCAGTGGTCAATCCTTTCAAACATCAGTTCCAGTCTGATTCTTTTCTTTAATCACCCGGTACGCATTGGATCACAAATAAAAATTCTCGACAAAGAGTATCCCATCGAAGGCGTTGTTGTGAATATTTCGCTCTTTTTTATGTACATCAAAACAACCGAAGGCCAATTGGTTTCGATACCCAATACTATTGTTTTACAAAAAACTATCTCGCTTGACAGTGAAAACATGGATGAAATCTGATGATTTTACTCATCCAAATGATCCGGCTTTTCAGGAATAATTTCGTTCAGGCGCCCCTCTTTCATTAGCTGCTGATTATACGCACGTCTGTTTCGTTCCATTCTGCGTTGCAACCGTGCCACATCGTTGAAAAGGTCGTACAAAGTCTGAATTGGTCCTTTGATCGTGAAAGGCGCCGGATTCATATAAAGCAGAATATCCTTCAGTTCTTCATTGATGAAATCAAGGTTTACAGGTTTTATGGGTCGCATATTCACGAAAATATGTTTAAATGTAGGCCAGTCATAAAACGATCGAACGATAACCTCTTCCATCATGATGGTATCTTTATGAAGTTTCACTTGCCAAATGCTGCCTTCTTGAATTTTCTGCGCATCAAAAGGAACAATTTTTCTTTGAAATCCCATGGCAGAAAACATGACTGAATCAATATCTTTACCTCGAAGAATGAAGCTTCCCTGATCGTCACTGATGGTTCCACTGCGTGCCATTTGGCTTATAATATGCACGTTCTTAATTGGTAAGAGACTGTCAGCGGAAATTACAACACCTTCAATCCAAAGGCGTTCCTGCGCAAAAAGTGAGCTGGAAAAAATGAACAGAAAAGTAACAAAGATTAGATGTCGCAATGTTTTCAATTGTTGGGCGAAATTAAGGCGAAGCTTTCAAACATTGGTGCTTGTGCTACATAAAAATTGTTAAAGCATTGAAAAATAGCATAAATAATTTCGTTTTTATCCACCGCTATCAACCTGCAATGTGCGAATTTTTAGCAATAAAAATTAACAGCTATTTTAATAAACACTACAATTTTTTCATTTTTTGAATTAAAAATGTCCTATCAATAGAACTATCGCTTGAAATCCACTACTTTTATCCGCTAAATTTAATAATCCTATAACGAATAAAGGCAAATGAAAATGATTTTCAGTATACTTGGAGGCATAATATTGGCTGTAATATTGCTTTTCGGCTTGTTTTTACTCTATATAAATTTCACGGATTATCTGCCTGAGCCAATTGAAGAGTTGCAGGTTGTACATCGTAATCCGCAGTACCTGGAAGGCAAAAGCATCAGTCTGATGAGCTGGAATATTGGTTATGCCGGTTTGGGCCAGGAAATGGATTTTTTCTACGATGGCGGCAAAATGGTTCGTGGCAGCAAAGAGCTCACAGATCAATATCAGCAGCAAGTGCTTGATTATTTGAAATCGCGGGATCCTGATTTTTGGCTGTTTCAGGAAGTCGATTTTAAAGCAAAGCGTTCATATAATCAAAATCAGGCAGTGATTCTTGCAGAGGCCTTGCCTGGTTTCAACCATGTTAAAGCAATAAATTATGATGTACCTTTTGTGCCTGTACCTATCAGCGAACCCATGGGAAGAGTGCTATCTGGAATTATGACTTTTTCGAAAGCTTCTCCCCGCTTGAGCCGTCGCTATGGCTTTCCGATGATTGCCGGCTGGCCCGATAGAATGTTTCTGCTCGACAGATGCTTTATCGAAACACGCTATACAGTTGGTGAAGGCAAAGAACTTGTTGTAATCAATACCCATAATTCTGCTTTTGTTTCCGACCAATTGCTTATGGATAAAGAACTTGAGGTGATTCAAGCGAAGATGCTCCGCGAATATGAACTGGGAAATTATGTGATTGTTGGCGGCGATTGGAATTTGAATCCGCCAGATTTTAAGCCGGAAAACGATTACAACGGCCATATTTATGATGAACCCGTTGTAAAGATTCCAGGGAATTTTTTACCTGATGGATGGAATTACGCTTTTGATCCAAACGCTCCCACCAACAGAAATCTCGATAAGGCATACATAAAGGGTGTTATAGGATCAAAAACAATAGACTATTTCATAGTTTCACCAAATATCTCTATTCAATCGATTAAAGTTGAAGATCTTAATTTTGCTTATAGTGACCACAATCCCGTTCGTCTGGATGTTATCCTAAACTAGAATTATGCATGCTTTTCGGATAGTTTTGTTCGCTTGTATTTTGTTTGCAGGAAGTCTGTTTGCACAGGAAAATCAAGTTTTCATAACCGAAAATGGTCGTATAGACTTTGTTTCAGATGCCCCGCTTGAGATTATCAAAGCTGGTTCAGGCGAGCTGAAAGCTGCAATAGATTTAAAAAATAAAACATTCATCTTTGTGCTTGACAATGCAAGTTTTGAAGGTTTTAACAGCCAATTGCAACAGGAGCATTTTCACGAAAATTATATTGAAACAAAAAAATATCCAAAAACAGTCTTCAAAGGGAAAATTATCGAAGACCCACAATGGAAAAAAGGCGAAACGCAAACCGTCAGAGCAAAAGGTATTTTGGATTTGCATGGCATTCAAAAAGAACGAATTATCTCAGCTGAGATTAGTTACAAAGATGAAAATATTTACATAAAATCAGACTTTAGTATTTTTCTGGACGACCATCAGATAAGAATTCCAAAAGTGGTATCCAGAAAAATTGCACCAGAGATAAAAGTAAAAGTTGAAGCCACGCTTTCTCCAAACATCACATCAGAAAAACAACAAAACTGATGAAATGTGTCAAAATAAATAGCTTTCGGAGTTACCTGAAACTTTTAACAGCTTTGGTTTTGCTCCTTCCGGTGTTGCTTTGGTCACAAGAAATTTTTGTACATACTTACTCTCCGGGTTACAGCATTGAGCAACGAAAAATCACTGCTGCCTCCGAAAACTTTGATGGATTTTTGCTGATTGGTACAAAAGGAGCATTGTTTGTTTTTGATGGCCTGAACTACAATCAGCTCCCCTTTCCCGATAGCCTGAGCGAGACAGAAGTGAAAACTTTTGGACATAAAGGTGCATTGGTTTTTGCAGGTCTTTCTGATGGAACACTGCTTTCATATCGTCAACTTCATTTGGGTTTGCAGCCGGAAAAACTTCTTCAATGTGAGGCTTCCATTACAGCTATTGAAGTTGATGATAAAGGACATTTGTGGGTTTCAACATATGGCAATGGCATTTATCTGCTTGGAAATGAACAGGAAACGCTGCATATAAACACCGAAAACGGGCTTCCGGATGCATATGTTTATGATCTTCAAAAAGATTTTTCGGGCAATATGTGGGCCGGAACTGATGCCGGATTAGTGAAAATGCAATTGGAGGATAGTGGCATAAATATTCAGGTTTTTGCCCAAAAAGAAGGTCTGCCTGACCTTATTGTTACCACTCTTGCAATCGATATTGAGAACAATCTTTGGCTGGGAATGCACAATGGAGGGTTTTGTTATTTCGATATTGATGCTGAGAAAATAGAATTGCCAAAACTTTCTGAAGACTGGAAAAATGGCGTTGTGCAATCAATTTTTATGATGGATGGCTACGTTTGGATTGCAAGTCAGGACAAAGGTCTTTTTGCATGGTGTACGAGAACTGAAAAACTTTTTCCGTTTCAAAATGGAATTCCTCAGCGGATTATTCAGCTCATTGAAAGCCATTTAAGAGGTTTCTGGGTCGTTAATTCAGAACAAATTTTGTGGACTGCAGGCCGGCAAATCGAAAATATTCCAATGATAGGAACCCAATCCACGGTTGATTTATTTGCTTTATTGGTTGATAAACATGGCTTTCTTTGGTTTAGCAATGAAAATGGACTTTTCAAAACCAAGGCCTCCAATCCGGGCGAAGATTTTCAAGAAATTAAAATCAGTTCAAAGTATCATTCTACCATTGTTTCAAGCATTTATGAAGATGATGAAGGTTGGATCTGGCTTGGAACTTTTGATGAAGGCTTAAAAGTGTTGAAGCCCGAAAACAAGACTTTTGCGCATTATAGCGAAGCTGATGGCCTGTCGAACAACAGCATATTGTCTATTGATGGTAATGGCAATGAAATCTGGTTTGCAACTTTGGGCGGAGCATCAAAAGCTACCAAAAAAACCGATGGAACTATCCAATTTCAGTCATTCAGCCAGAACGAAGGGCTGGGTACAAACTATATTTACCATGTTAAAACAGATAGTCAACAACGAATCTGGTTCGCAACAGATGGCAGAGGTATCAGTTATTTTGAAAATGGCGGTTTTCATCAGCCAAAACATGAAATTCTGAAAGAAAAAGTGTTTTATGCTATTGCCGAAGATACTCAAAACGCCATTTGGCTTGCTTCTTCTGATGATGGTTTATACCGCATTAAAGGCGATAGTTTGAAGCATTTTGGAATTGAAGAAGGTCTGAGCTCACTTACAATTACTTCTTTGGCATCAACCCAATCGCCACATTTGATTGTCGCAGGAAACAACGGCATCGATCTGATAAATATTTACAGTGGTGAGGTGGTTCAGGCAGGCAGACATTACGGAATGAATTTACAGCAAACGGCATTAAACAGCATTGCCGCCGACGCAGACATTGCTTTCTTTATTAGTACCAACAAAGGAATGCTCCGTTTAGAAAACATCTCCAATCTGGCAAACAGAATGCCTTTGATTAAAATGAAAAAATTATTGGTGAATCTTAAGCCATTCGATTTCGAACAAAACATCAAGCTTAAGCATAACGAAAGTCAGGTCAGCATAGCGTTTTCTGGAATCTGGTATCCAAATCCTGAAGAGGTTCGATTCCTGGTAAATCTGAGTGGCAAAGAAAGCAGTGAATTCGAAACACGTGATCAGGTATTAAACTATGGCAGTTTAAGTCCGGGAAAATATCAATTTCATATAGCAGAGGCTGGAAATAAAAAATCTGCGTTTAATACTTTGACGTTTGAAATCGAGATAAAAAAACCTTTTTGGATACAATGGTGGTTTCTTGCCGGGACGCTTGTTCTATTCTCAGTGCTTTTGTATTGGTGGCTGCGTGAACGCGAAAATAAAATAAAGTTGCAACAGCGCATCAGACAGGAAAAGCTGGAGTTTGAATACCGGAATCTTCGCAATCAGGTGAACCCGCATTTTTTATTCAACAGTTTTAGTACACTCATCGCGATGATTGAAAATGAAGGAAAAAGTGCTGTAGGGTACGTTGAAAAACTTTCAGATTATTTCAGACAAATCCTTCAATACCGCGACAGCGAATTGATTCCACTCAGCGAAGAAATGCAGTTGCTTGAAACATACATTTATCTTCAGCAAAAACGCTATGGATCTGGCCTTATGCTAAAAACAGAAATTCCATCAAATTTTCATTTTGCCAAAATTCCGCCTATGACACTTCAAATACTGGCAGAAAATGCCTTAAAACACAACATGGCTTCCAAAAGCAAGCCGCTCTATATTGAAATCATTGTCAACAATGGATTTATTTTGGTTCAAAATAACCTGCAACCCAAACAAAGCAAGGAAATATCGACAGGATTGGGTCTGAAAAACATTTCTGAGCGTTTCCGTTTGTTTGCAGGAAAACAGATAATTATTGAAAAAACACAGGAGTTGTTTCTTGTAAAATTACCTTTAATTCATTAATAATGAACGCTATGGGATGGAAGGTATTGATTGTTGAAGACGAAGAAGCTACAGCTGAACGCACCAAATCATTGTTGCTTCAGGCCTTACCCGATGCAATTGTAGCAGGAATGACCGACAGCATCGAAAGTACGGTTGCCTGGCTTAAATCGCATCCTGAACCTGATTTGATACTGATGGATATTCAACTTGCCGACGGAAACAGTTTTTTAATCTTTAGTCAGACTAAGGTCGTTTCTCCTGTGATTTTTACAACTGCCTATGACGAGTTTGCGCTACAGGCCTTCAAAGAAAACAGCATCGATTACCTGTTGAAGCCGCTTAAACTGCAGGATTTGGAAAAGGCTGTCGAAAAAATGAAAAGACTTTCTGTTCCAAAACCCACAGCAGAATATCTGCAAATAATGGAACTTTTAGGAGGAAAACAGCCTAAACTGCTGAGTCGCTTTATGGTAAAAGCGGGGCAACAGATAAAGGTTTTCACTACCGAAGATGTTGCGTACTTCTATATCGCTGAAAAAATTGTTTTTGCCAGGCTAAAAAATGGAGATCGCTATCCAATAGATTATACCTTGGATCAATTGGAACATTCACTCGACCAAAAAAGTTTTTTTCGCATCAACAGAGCATTTATAATCAGCTTTGCAGCAATTGACAAACTCCATACCTACAGCAAGTCGCGCATTAAAGTCATTTTGAAACCTGTCTGCGAAGAAGAATCCATCTCCAGCACCGAACGTTCTCCTTTGTTTCGCTCATGGCTCAGCGATGATTTTAATTCATAAAAAACCAGATTTCAGGCTTTTATAGATTTTTTATCATCAGATTTCTCAGTACTTACCTATCGATAATGCTTGTTCATTCACTGTTTTTTCCGGTTGAGAAAACATTGTTTTGAAACAGGGATGTCTGTACCTTTTCTTTGCAGAATAATTTAAAATGCAAAAAACATGAACAAATGGATTAAAATCATACTCATTATGGTCACTATGGGAGCTGTAGGTGCGGTAATAGGATATGTTTTTGTTTACAATAAATCACATCCGGATTTTGAAAAGAAGGCAGCCGACTTTACACTTACAGCTGAAGAACTTTTTGAGTTTTATCGCAGCGATCAGGCTTCTGCAGAATTAAAATACAACGGAAAAGTGGTTGAGGTTTCGGGTATATTATCTGAAATTGAATCCATCCACGATTTAACCATTGCTGTTTTTGTGCTCGATGAAGGTATTTTTGGCAACGAAGGCATCAGAATAAGTATGCTTGAAAACCAACAGGAAAGGCTAAAAAATACACCTCAAGGTTCGGTTGTAATCATCAAAGGATTTGTCACGGGGTACAATGAAACGGATGTTGTAATGGAGCATGGATCTTTAATCAATTAATTATGAAAGTTTTAATCAAAGAAATATTAAAAAGAATAAAAATGAAAAGAAAAGAAATCCTATTAATTGCAATGCTGGTTTTGATCAGTAGTTTTGGTGTACAAGCGCAAAAATATGCCACAAAAACAGGTGTGATCAGATTTTATTCTGAAGCTCCGGCCGAAAATATTGAGGCATTCAACCGTCAGGTGAACAGTGCTATCGACCTCAATTCAGGAGATTTTGTATTCAGAGTTCTCATGAAGGGTTTTCAATTTGAAAAGGCCCTTATGCAAGAGCATTTCAACGAAAATTATGTGGAGTCACATAAGTTTCCAAATGCCACTTTTGTTGGAAAAGTCAGCAATCTGAGTGATATCGATCTGAGCAAAAATGGCACTTTCGAAGCTGAAGTGTCGGGTAATATGACGATTAAAGGCGTAACAAAAGAAGTAACTGAAAAGGGTGTTTTTGAAGTAAAAGACGGCCTGATAAATGGAAAATCGACTTTTTACATTCAGCTGGCCGATTATGACATAAAAATTCCGAGGACGGTAGTAAAAAACATCTCAGAAACTATAGAAATCAATGTTGATGTTTCTTTGTCTTTATTGAACAATTAAATTTTTTCCTTGTTTATCTTTTGGTTTTGGTTATACATTTCAATTCATACCATTTGTAATTTTAAAATGGTTTTGGACCATTTTAAAATTTTACAAAGGTAAATGCCGATGCTACTTGAAAATAGTCCAATTTCTCCGCCTTTGGCGGAATATTGCACTATATTGAAAGTGCAATCGGTATCATGTCAAAAACCAGGTACTTATTGTATCTGGTTTTTTTATTGACATTATTCAATCGGTTTATTATCTTGCGTCTTTTTTTAATTAACCAACATTATAAACTATGGGATTTGTATCTGAATTTAAAACTTTTGCCATGCGCGGCAATGTTATGGACATGGCAGTAGGTATCATTATCGGTGGTGCCTTTGGCAAAATCGTGGCTTCATTTGTAAGTGATGTTATTATGCCGCCAATCGGTTTACTGGTTGGTGGTGTTGATTTCAGTGACCTGAAAGTCGTTATGAAAGAAGCAGTTATGCAGGGCACTGAAATTGTTACTCCGGCTGTAACACTCAATTACGGTGCCTTTGTAAACAGTGTAATCGACTTCATTATCATTGCATTTGCCATCTTTATGATGATAAAAGCGATGAACAATCTGAAGAAGAAGGAAGTAGCTGCGCCAGCTCCGGCTCCCGCACCTCCAGCTCCATCCAATGAAGAAAAGCTGCTCGCGGAAATCCGTGATCTGCTAAAAAAGCAGTAAAAGGTCATGCCTTAAAAAAGACGGCCACTTTTAATGAGGTGGCCGTTTTTATTTAAGCAAAATTTTTTGTGTGAATCACCTTCTGGACTTCACTTCCTTTTCAAGACTTTTGTACCAATTTTCACCAAAACGGCGAATCAACGCATCTTTCAAAAATTTGTACAAAGGCAACCCAGCTTTTTCTCCTTTTCGAATTGCAGGCACACAAATGCTCCATTGGTGATAATTCACATGGGTGAAACCATCTTTCTTTTCAAGTCTGACAGGATAAAGATGGCAACTCACGGGCTTTCTAAATTCTGTTTTGCCTGCCAGCCATGCTTTTTCAATGGCACAAAAACTGACGCCATTGTCATGAAATCCTGCAAAGGCACATTCACGATCATTTACCAGAGGCGTGACTAAATTTCCTACTATATCGTAATCAAAAACGCCATTTTCATTCACAATCTGCTTTCCGGCATCGGTCATGAATTCCATAATTTGATCCAGATCGTCTTCAATCATGCCTATTTCATTATCTTCAAGAGGGGCGCCGGCATCGCCACTCACACAGCAATCGCCTTTGCATCGTGGAAGATCGCAGATAAATCTGGCGCTTATCAGGCCTTCGCTTATAATAGTATCGTTTATAATTATCATGGCGCAAAAATAATGAAAGACAAAGGACAAATATTATTTTTGTTTGGATTCACCCGGACAATGGAATTTGAACGTTTCTATACTTTTCACCTTGAACTAATTTTGAAAATTGCTTTATTAAGTCAGTTCATGCAGATGCTACTTAAAAATAATTATTGAAAAATCGTTCATTTACGGACGTTTTTTCTTGAAAAGGTGAAAAAACCACTTCATAAATGATTATGTGTGAAATAATTCACAATTTTCTTTAATTTTGCCATCTGATTTGCATAAATAGAATTAAATCAATTCATTATAAACACTAAAAACTATTCATTATGGCTTTTAACCTTAGAAACCGCAATTTTCTTAAACTGCTTGATTTTACTTCACAAGAGATCAAATTTCTTCTTGATCTTTCGTTAGAGCTGAAAAAAGCAAAATATGCCGGAACCGAACAGCAGCGGCTGAAAGGCAAAAATATTGCCCTTATTTTCGAAAAAGATTCGACCCGCACACGTTGTGCTTTTGAAGTAGCAGCCCTTGATCAGGGAGCTCATGTGACTTATCTTGGACCTTCGGGCTCACAGATTGGAAAAAAGGAATCAATGAAAGATACTGCGCGCGTGTTGGGCCGCATGTATGATGGCATTGAATACCGTGGTTATGGTCAGTCAATCGTTGAAGAACTGGGTAAATATGCTGGAGTTCCTGTTTGGAACGGCCTCACCAATGAGTTCCATCCAACACAGATTCTGGCAGATTTTTTAACCATGATGGAACACAGCGACAAGCCATTGCATCAGGTAGCTTTTGCCTACTGCGGCGATGCCCGCAACAATATGGGTAATTCATTGATGGTAGGTGCTGCAAAAATGGGAATGGATTTCAGAGCTGTTGCACCAAAACAAAACTGGCCAGAAGAAACACTTGTAGCAAGCTGTCGCGAAATAGCGAAAGAAACTGGCGCTAAAATTACGCTTACCGAGAGCGTTGACGAAGGTGTTAAAGGTGTTGATTTCTTGTATACCGACGTTTGGGTTTCAATGGGAGAGCCGGATCATGTTTGGGAAGAGCGCATCAAGCTGATGCTTCCTTATCAGGTGAATGGAAGCATGGTTGCAAAAACAGGCAATCCAAATGTAAAGTTCCTGCACTGCCTTCCTGCATTCCACAACCGTGAAACAACCATTGGCGAGCAGATTTTCCAAAAATTTGGCATTGAAGCAATGGAAGTCAATGATGAAGTCTTTGAGTCGCCCGCTTCATTGGTTTTTGACGAAGCCGAAAACCGTATGCATACCATCAAAGCTGTTATGGTTGCAACTTTAGGAGCATAAAAGTTTCTTTGAATAATCGAAAAGCCTTCCAGCCAAATGGCTTGGAAGGCTTTTTTAGTAAAAGAGTGTGCTGAATAATGTATCATTTACAGCATCAGGTTTTATTTTTTTACTCCCCTGCCCTTCCATTTCACTTTCACAAAGTTTCCGGCCAAACCAATGATGACGACATAAAATGGATAAATAAATTCGATTGGAAGCGAGAATAAAAGAAGGTTTCTGCGTTTCATAAAACCACTTGCTGCATGGAGTAAAGGATAGTCAACAAGATATTTAAGCAAGATGAAAAGCAGAAAAATAAGTGCCATAAAGGGATAAAAGACAGCTGAAAAAAGCATGCTTAAAAGCAAAAAATTGAATAAAAAAACGATGAGTGCGGGCAATATGATTTCGGGTCGCTTATAGCCAACACTTTTAGATACCCATCTCAGGCGTTGACTTAAAAATGCGCTCATACTGCTCAATGGTAAAGTGCTTACAATCGCTTGCTCAGAAAAGACAAACCGGACAGACTTTCTTCCGTAATTTTTTATGATGTTCATCAACAGAAATACATCATCTCCCGAAGAAAACCCGGAACTTGCATTGAAACCACCGGCATTAATAACTGCATTTCGGTCAAAGCCCAAATTGGCACTATTGCCCATCATTGGAAGCCCAATGCCCGCTGCACCAGCTGTACTGCCCATCAGACTGATAAATTCAAGTGTTTGAATTTTTTCAAAAATAGTATTTGCCGGATCAAAAAGAACAGGACCAAGGAGCAATTTGGCATTTCCCTCTCTGTAACTTGCAACCATCTGACTTACCCAAAAAGGTCCGGGCCTGCAGTCAGCATCGGTAACAAGAACCAAATCCCCCAGAGCCAGTTCAAGGGCTTCCGAAAGTGCAGATTTTTTACCTGTTCCAATTGCAGAAAAATGCATAAGGTTTAGATCAGGGAAGGCATTCTGAGCTTCATTGATTTTGCTTTTAGTTGAATCTTCAGAATGATCATCAGCGATAATAATCTGGATTTTTTCTAAAGGATAATATTGTTTTGAAAGATTTTGAATTAGATTGAAAATGTTTGATTCTTCGTTGCGCACGGCTCCCAGAATGCTTACTGGAATTTGGCCGCCCAATTCAGCCGGAGGACTCTTTTTTAATCTATACCAGCCTATTGTATAGGTACTTATCAACAAAAGATAAGACAGTGCCACAAATTCTGCAATACGCAGATACATCCAAATATATTCAATTTCCATCTGTTTCCTCTCTTATAAAGTTTAACCGATAAACAAATATTGCACCTATCAAAGCAGGCAAAGCAAGGTTGATGAGCCAAACTGCAGAACTTGCGGCAAGCACAGAAACTGCGGCATATTCCGTCCATATTGCAGCATCACGATAAAAAAATGAAAACAAGCTGACAGCAACAGAACCACGAACTCCAAGTTCGGTGATGGCGATGGTTGGAATAATTGTAATAACAAGGTATATGAGTGCAATAACCATGATAGCATCAAGATAACTCAAACGGAAATCAAAAATAAGCAACATCAGATAAAACTGGAACGAAAATACTCCATAACGCAGGACAGAAAGTGAAAAAACGCGAAATAATTCAAGCTTATCATACATTGTAAAAACTTCAGCATAACGCTCTATCTGCTCTTTTTTCTTTTTAAAAATATTCCCTGAAATAACTTTTAGAAGGCCAACATTAAAATAAATCAGAAAAAAAACAGTGATTGAAATAATTATCAAAAATACCAAACCAAAATACAGCAGCCCTGAAAAGGGTTCGGCAAAATCGTAAATAAGTGGTATGGCAAAAATAAGTGCAATTCCGCCAGCAAGAATGGTGGTAATCATTTGTGCAAGACTGCCAATTATGGTAACCAAAATACCTTTGATATGGCTGGCATAATTGAGCACAAAGACTCTTCCCAGGTAATCTCCTACCCTGTTGGGCAAAAACATACTAACCGAAATTCCAGTTAAAACTGCAGTGAAAGCCTTGTTAAGTTTCACCTTTTCAATCTTATCTATCAATAGTTTCCATTTGATACTTTCGATAAAAATATTTACAGGAAGCAATAACAAAACAATTGCAAAAAGAAAGTACTTCTCAGGTTGATACACAATCAATTTCCAGAGATCAAGCCATTGCTGCCAGTCGTTTCGGCCAAGAAGATGCTTGTATGCAAATCCAAAGGTAAGCAGCATGATCATCACACGCAGCAAAATGTTGGTCGTTTTGCTTACTTTTGTTTTCATTTAGCTAAGTACGGAATTTTTTGAAAACAGAACGAATAATTTTAGGAATTGACCCGGGAACAACCATTATGGGATACGGGTTAATCATGCAAAAAGGCACACAGATGGAGCTTATGGTGATGGGCGTGCTAAAACTGAATAAGTATACAACTCAGGCTCTGCGACTTAAAAAGATATTTGATCGCACTACCGAGCTTATTCGGGAATATCATCCTGATGAACTGGCCATAGAAGCTCCTTTCTTTGGTAAGAATGTGCAATCGATGCTCAAATTGGGCAGAGCACAGGGTGTAGCTATTGCGGCGGCTCTCAATAATAATATTCCAATGTTTGAGTATTCGCCAAAGAAAATAAAACAATCTATAACAGGCAATGGAAGTGCTTCAAAAGAACAAGTTGCAGCCATGCTCAAAACCCTGTTAAAGTTTGATAATCAACCCGAACATCTAGATGCCACTGATGGTGTAGCTGCTGCCGTATGTCACTTTTTTCAAGGAAAAATCGATACAAGTCAAAGTTCATATACTGGCTGGAAGGCTTTTCTTGCAGAAAATCCGAACAGGGTGAAATAATGCGGGTTGTAAGTCAAAGATGAAGTTGGCTATTCTTCTTTTCTTTCTTTCCAAAGCTGGCTGAACGATTTTTTAGCTAAAAGTGGCATTTTACGTCGTGTTCCCCATGATTTTGAAACAAAATATTTCAAAACAATATTTTTAGTGTCTCCACTTGTCATATCAAGCAATTTTCGGCTGTTGAGAAAGCGGGTTGAATTAATAATAATGAATTTATCTGAAGAACTTACCAGTTTCTTATTGACAGCTTCATTTCTATTGATCAATAAAAGCTCATGGAGTGGTATTTTAACTGGACATACATCTGTGCAAGCGCCACAAATAGTGGATGCAAAACTAAGATGCTGATACTCTTTCATGCCTTTCATATGAGGCGTAATGACCGAACCAATGGGCCCGCTGTAGGTGGTTTCGTATGAATATCCTCCAATATTTTTGTAAACCGGACATACATTCAGGCAGGCGCCACATCGAATACAAGCCAAAGCAATGCGCTGACGTGCTTTTGCAAGCAATTCTGTTCGGCCGTTGTCGAGCAAAACAACAATCATTTGTGTTGGACCATTTCCATTTTTGGAAGGGCCACTGACGATTGAATTGTAAACTGTCATTGTCTGGCCAGTGCCATGAGTAGCTAAAAGTGGCCAAAAAAGATCAAGATCATCAATTGAGGGAAGAAGTTTTTCGATGCCTGCAATAGCAATGTGCAATTTAGGCGAAGCCATTGTAAGCAAACCGTTTCCTTCGTTTTCGGTGAGAGCAATTGAACCAGTGTCAGCAATTAGAAAATTCGCGCCTGTGATACCTGCACCAGCCTCAGCAAACTCTTTGCGCATAATTTTGCGGGTATAAGCTGTAATCTCTTCTGGCGTGCTATTTGGTGGCAGATCAAATTTTTCTGTATACAATTTTGCTACATCCTCCTTTGATTTATGCATGGCAGGTGTAACAATATGATAAGGTTTTTCTCCTGCTGTCTGTACTATAAATTCGCCAAGGTCTGTTTCAAAAACCTTTATTTTTTTCTTTTCCAGGTGATGATTCAGATCTATTTCCTCTGTTGTCATCGACTTAGACTTTACAATCTTATCTATTTTCTCATTTTCAAGCAGTTTTGTAATTTCTTTAACAGCATCGGCTGCATCTCTGGCCCATATTACCTTACCACCATTGCGTTGAAAATTAGCTTCAAACTCAACCAGGTATTTATCAAGATGTGTAAGAACCTTATATTTAATGCTATAAGCACGTTGTTTTGCCAACTCCAGATTTGCATAGCGCTTTTTACCGATTAGAACTGCCTGATCATACTTTCCTATATTGAAATTTATTTTACGTCTGTGTTCTGGATCGAAAGCAACTTTTTCGCTCATTTTCAGAAAACTACTTTTACTATCTGACATGGTAAATTGTTTTTAAAATGTTTTAGATATTTTATCAACTCTTTGTTGGTGTCTTCCTCCCTCGAAAGGTGTTTGCAGAAAAGCCTTAACCATTGACCATGCTTCTTCAAAGTCAACAAACCGGCCAGGTAACGAAATGATATTTGCATCGTTGTGCATACGTGTAAGTGCTGCCTGTTCGGTATTCCAGCAAAGAGCAGCGCGCACATTTGGATACTTGTTGGCTGTCATCTGAGCGCCATTTCCACTTCCGCAAAGGATGATTCCAAAAGGAAATTTACCACTGTTAATGTCTTTTGACAAAGGGTGAATAAAGTCGGGATAGTCAACACTTTCCTCTGATTCAGTTCCATAATCAATGACTTCCCAACCAGAGTCGTGTAATTTTTGAATCAGAAACTGCTTCATTGGAAAGCCACCATGGTCACTCGCTATAGGAACAGTTTTTGTTAAATCCTTCATTGTTGATAAATATTTTTTACAAAAGTATCTCTTTTTTGCGGGCACAAACCGCTTGTTATTGTTTATGAACACTTTATTGATAAGAATTTTTTTTTACATTTTTAGGTAAATAATTATATTCTAAATAGTTATATAGTTATCAACATTGTACTGTCAATAATGTTAGCTAAATGTTATTAATTTCTGATAAACCTTACCCGATTTCTACGGATTGTGTTGATCATTTTGAGTTGTTAACAAAATGACTGTTTTTATAAGCATTTTTTAACAAAAATATTAACAAAACAACAGCTTAAAAAGTACTTTTTTATTAACAATTCGACCTAAAACTGAAAATGTTCATTTCGCAATTTGAGCTGATTTTTAATGGAATAAAACTATTTGATTGTGAAAAAAATGTTAATAAAATCTCATAAATCAAATTTCCAAATTTTCTAAACAAAAGTTATACAGCTATTAACAGCGCTATAAATAATAACAATAATTTTAATAAAATCTATTAAGTATAGGAGCCTTAAGTAAAATGTATTCAACCAGTCAATGCGATTTGTTTTAATTTTGTTTTTCCGTTGGTGATGTTTTATCCTCAGTGGATTTTAAAAATTAGTTCGATAACTGAGATGCAAAGATGGATTTTATAAAAGAAATAAACCGGCTACGCAAAGAAAAAAATGCAATTATTCTTGCACATTTTTATCAGGTGCCTGAAATACAAGATATTGCTGATTTTGTTGGTGATAGTCTTGGATTGGCGCAAAAAGCGGCAAATACTGATGCCGACATGATTGTTTTTGCTGGCGTTCACTTCATGGCCGAGACAGCTAAAATTCTTAATCCTGATAAGCTTGTAGTTTTGCCTGATCTGGAAGCCGGATGTTCGCTTGCTGATAGTTGCCCTCCTGACCGGTTTGGAGATTTTTTAAAGAATTATCCCGATCATATTGTCATTTCATACATTAATTGTTCGGCCGAAATTAAGACAATGTCCGATCTTATTTGTACTTCTGGAAATGCTGTAGAACTTGTTGAATCGTTTCCAAAAGAGCAGAAGATTGTTTTTGCACCAGATAAAAATCTTGGAGATTATATCAACAAGAAGACGGGCCGCAGCATGGTTTTGTGGGATGGAACCTGCGAAGTGCATGATATTTTATCGACTGAAGCTATCATAGGTCTTAAAACAGACAACCCGGATGCAGAATTGATAGCACATCCAGAATGTAAGGCAGCTGTGCTTGCTCTGGCAGATTTTGTCGGGTCAACAACAGCACTTTTGAACTATTCAAGAACCAGTAAATCGGAAAAGTTTATTGTTGCCACTGAATCTGGTATTCTTCACCAGATGCAACGTTTATCCCCTGAGAAAACTTTCCTGATTGTACCATCCGATGAAACATGCAATTGCAACGATTGTCCATATATGAAGCTTAATACGCTTGAAAAACTGTATCTTGCACTCAAAAATGAAAAGCCTTCAATTGAGCTGGCTTCGGAAGTAATTGAAGCTGCAAAGAAACCAATTGAAAAGATGCTCAGTTTATCATTGGAACTTGGATTGATAAAATAACAAACAGCTTTTATGAAAAAGGAATATATGTTGTTTATGACATTTGTTTTGGTAATAACATTGTCATCCTGTGCATCTAAGAAAACAATTCTGTTTACGCAGGCGATCCGGGAAAAAGTTGAGTCTTATGATTTAGACATAGGAGATATTCAGTTTTACAACTCACATGAGATAGTTTTAGAAAGAAATCTAAGCTATGAAGACACTAAAGTAGCTGCTGGTAAAATTAGCTTTGAAAACGGACAATATGTGGAGCGTATTATTATAAAAAAGAGAACACCCGGGGTTTGTGAATTTTATGATGAAAGTGCTATAGATGTTTCTTTTGAACAAGGTGAAAACAGACAATTGAAATTTGTTTTAAATCCAAAGTTGCATTATCAGGTTTCTGCTTTGGAATGGGAGCGTAAATATGGCCGGATTTCTTATGACACTACAAGTTATTTTATACTTCCAGGTGGCGAAAAAGCAATGCTAAGAGTAAAAAAAGAAGATATTTTTAAGTTTGACAAGCAAGAACGCGTTGCTCCAGGTCGTTCTGTTTCAAGTAAATAGAAGTATTAAATTACCATGAAAAGCTTTTTTCTGACGGCATTTGTTTTTGTATCAGTATTGCTTCAGGCACAGCAACAGGATTCTGTTTTCAGTGTTTTTTACTATCCAAATGGTGAAAAATCCAGCGAAGGCTTTTTGGTAAACAATAGACCCGACGGATATTGGAAAACTTATTATGAAAATGGATTAATTAAGTCTGAAGGAAACAGAAAGAACTTTGAACTTGACAGTATCTGGAAATTTTATAATGAAGAAGGAATTATTTCACTCGAAATAAATTACAGCGCTGGAAAAAAACAAGGTCAGAGAGTTACTTATCTTCCGGAAGAGGTAATTCGTGAAAATTTTGAACAAGACATTAAATCAGGTTTAACACAACATTTCGACTTGAAGGAGCGACTTATGAAAAGTGTTCCGTTCGAAAAAGGGCTTGAAGAAGGAATTGCAAGACAATATGATACGCTTGGAACTATCATTGAATTAACAACTTACAAAAGAGGTTACGTTGTAGAAAGAGAGCGTATAAACAGAAGAGATTCTGAAAACCGCCAGCATGGACCATGGAAATGGTTTTATGAAAATGGAATAATTAAATCTGAAGGTGTATTTAAAAATGGACTGCGAAACGGACTTTTTAAGGAATATGACAAACAGGGAAATCTAAGGAAAATCGAAAAATTCGTAGATGATCTGAAGCAGGAAAGTGCGGAAGAAGTTGCCCGACTCGATCTGCGGAGAGATTATTATCCTTCAGGAAAAGTCAAAATTGAAGCAACCTACAGGCAAGGAGTTCCCGAAGGTATCAGAAGAGAATTTGATGAAGAGGGAGAAGTTGTTCGTTCCTTTATTTTCCGCAACGGAATTTTGGCATCAGAGGGAATAATAAATGCAGAAGGCCTCAGACAAGGATTTTGGAAAGATTATTATCCTGACAGGACACTGAAATCACAGGGAAACTATTTGAATGGAAATAAAACTGGTGAATGGGAATTCTTTTATCCGAAAGGGGAGCTTGAACAAAGAGGAAGTTATGACAAAACCGGAAAACCTGTTGGCAAATGGTTATGGTTTTATAGTACAGGTCAGGTATTGAGAGAAGAAATTTATCGCAATGGCCTCCGCGATGGATTAATGACAGAATATTCGCCTGAAGGTATAGTAATTGCTCAGGGTGAATACATTGATGATTTGGAAGATGGATTCTGGACATTTGAGAATGGATTTTACCGTGAAGAAGGTGAATTTTCTGAGGGCATGCGTCAAGGCAGCTGGAAACATTATTTTGAAGATAATTCTCTTGCCTTTGAGGGAAGTTTTGTTGAAGATCAGCCCAATGGTAAACACACATTTTATCATCCTAATGGAAAGAAACTTGAAGAAGGGCAATACCTTATGGGACGGAAAAACGGCGAATGGAGAAAGTGGGATGAAGAAGGTTCATTGCTCATTTCGATTTCCTACGTTAATGGAATAGAAAGAAGTTACGATGGCATCAATATCCCTGATGACGAAATCGTAATCCCTGACTAATATTCTTTTTGTTAAATAAATCACAAGTTATTTCATATTTAATTGAAATTCTTACTTTTGTAGCCGAAATATTAACCAAAATAAAACTTATTTATGAAAAGATTATTTTTATTCCTCTTTGTTGCATCCTTCATGATGGCTTGCACAGGAGGTCAGAAATCCGAAACAAATCAAGGAGAAACAACTGAACAGGCTATTGAAGTAACTGTAGGGAATTTTAAAGAAAAGGCCGTAGATCTTGTTGGAAAAACGATTCTGATTAAAGGAACAGCAGATCATATTTGCAGAGGTGACGGTAGAAAGTTATTCCTGATCGATGTTGAAATGCCTGGTCGCGTCAGGGTTGTTCCTAATGAAGATATGGCTGCTTTTAACACAGAGCAGGAAGGATTGGATTTTGTGGTAACTGGAGTCGTTGCTGAAACATACATTGATGAGGAATATTTGCTCGAATGGGAAGAAGAACTTAAAGCAGAAACTGGTAGTGAAAACGCTCTTGACTGTGAAAGTGAAGAGCCAGGCAATAAGGATGGAGAAGAAGGAGAAGAACATGAACATCACAGCGCTGATGCTGCTTATGAGCAGATTGCCAATTATCGTAAAATGATGGCTGAACAAGGCGTTGAAAAACTTTCATTCTATCACATTGTAGCCGTTTCATACGAAGTAATCAAAGAATAATTTTCTTTTGATCTTATAAGTCATTAATAAACCAGACAATAGAATGTCTGGTTTTTTCATAAAGACGTTTAATATAAATAAATCATATACTACAGATGCCTTTTAAATGGAGAAAATGGAACAAAACTGTTCACCGTGATTTTGGATATCTCTTTTTTGGAATGACCGTTATTTATGCGCTTTCCGGGATAGCGTTGAATCATAGGAAAGACTGGAATCCGAACTTTATTGTTATCGAGAAAAGTATAAACGAAGCCCCTTTCGAAGTATTACCAACTAAGGAGGAAGTGATACAAATGCTCAGGAAATATGATGTTGACGGAGACTATCGCAAACATTTTTTTCCGAATGAAAATCAACTTAAAGTGTTTCTGACCGGAGGAACGGCTGTAGTGAATCTCACCTCCGGCAAAGGATATATTGAGCTTATCAAAAGAAGGCCTGTCTTCCGGGAAATGAATTATCTGCACTACAATCCTTCAACATCCTGGACATGGTTTTCAGATATTTTTTCCGGAGCTTTGATCATTCTTGCGTTGAGTGGCTTGTTAATACCTCGCGGAAGTGATGGTATAACAGCGCGTGGCGCCTGGCTTACCCTTTTGGGCATAATTATTCCTGTTATATTTATAATCTATTATCTCTACTAATTATGGAAGCTGTCTGGATTGGAATTGTATTTATTTTTTGGTATGCACTTGCTCTGATTATCGCCGAACGTTTTAACGAAAAGAGTAGCTTAGGAAAACAATGGTTGTTTTTTATTTCTTTTATGTTTAGCCCGATTGTTGGCTATTTGCTCGTTATTTTTACTAAAAAGTAACAATATTGAAATTGATTTCATTGAAAGCCATAGTGTTTAAAACACTGCGAGATTCTATGAAACCACTCGATTATTGTCATAAAAAAGGCTGCAGAATTTTTTGCAGCCTTTTTTTTGGAATTTGAGTTTTGTTTATTTCACAAGTTTTCGAACCCATTCCTGGTTTCCATTGGTTGCTCTGAGCAAATAAGTTCCACTGCTAAGACTGGAAACATCGATACTATTTTCCTTGTCAACTATTGTTTGTCGAAGGATTGTCTTTCCGGCAAGATCTGTTATTTCCAAGGTTCTTGCACTGCCATCGCTAGAAGGAAAATAGACATTAACATGTTCGCTTGCTGGGTTTGGACCAAAAGTAAAATAAGCTTCATTTTCTTTTTCGGAAATTGTAACGGCGATGCTGTTAACTTTTTCGAATGTCCAGTTATTTGGATCAACCTGAATGGAGGTTACTTGCTTATCCACCGGAACAACAAACTGATTAAAATTTTCATCCTGGAAAAGCCTGACGATTGTATGTGTATTATCAGAGAAGTTGAGTTTATAATCCATTGTCATTTTGAATAATGGAGTGGATGAGGAAGGCGTCTGCGTTACATTTAAGTGAACATTTGTACCTGACATATACCATTCTATATCGTATTTTGGATAACCTTCGCCGTAATACCATTGAGCAAAAAACTGTTCAAAATCCATACCGGAAACCTGCTCGGCCACCATTCTGAAATCTTCTCCTGTCGCCGTGCTGTCTGTAAACATTATTTGAAAAGTATTCATGATGTCGAAATAGACCTCATCGTTGTTAATTTCATGACGCAAAACATGTAATATAGCAGCACCTTTGTTGTAAGAAAGTCTCCCGTTGAATATCCTGCCTACATTTGAAGGAGATATTTGTGATGGCGGAATATAAACACTTCCTCCGGCCTGAGACATAACATTGTTTTGTCTGCTTTGAATGAAGCCTTGTGCGGTGCTCCATCCAATCATCATTTCGATGGCCAGATAATTACTATAAGTTGCAAAGCCTTCATTAATCCAGATATCACTCCATGTGGCGCAAGTAACATTGTCGCCAAACCACATATGTGCCAACTCATGTGCTACGAGGTCAAAGGAGAAGTTTCCCATTGTTGACATGGTTTGATGTTCCATGCCTCCACCAAGCAATGTGATGCAATGTCCATACTTTTCTTGATGGAATGGATATAACAGATACAAGTCGGAAAAAAGCTGCAGCATGGGTGCAGTGGCATCGATATTTACTTTTTGCTGATTCAGGTAATTCTGATTGTTATAAACGAAGTTTTGAATAAGTACGGAATCACCATTCATTGCAGTTGGTTTTGCGTAGATATTGTATTCAAGATAGTCAGAAACCGCAAATGAAATAAGATAGTAAGCAATTGGGTAATTTGATTTCCATTCATACCTTAGTTTATTATCTGGCATGGGAGTAATATTTTTTAGCAAGCCTTGTGAGCCTGCCATTGTTCCTTGTGGTGTTGTAAGAAAAACCCAGACAGAATCCGCTTTATCAGTGAGAACCTGTTTACAAGGAAACCAATCTTTTGCTGCAAAGGGTTCAGAAAGAGTCCAGGTAACATGCTTTTGCCATGTATTGGAATAGGCGTTTGTAATTCCGGAAAAGAAACCACCTGTGGGAGGAATTCCACCGTAAGTGATACTGGCCACAAAATATTCACCTTGGTTTAATGCTGCTACGGGCACTAAAACGTTGTCTCCTTCCCTGCTATAATTTTGGTAAATAACTTCGTTAAAAGTGATCGATTCAATGCTGTGCGCTGTAATCAACTCGAATGCAAATGTATCGAGAACAGGTGAAACAACTTTTCCATGAATCTCAACTGTTCCCCCTACTGAAATTGACATATTGGAAATTTCAAGATTCAAAAAATAAAAGGTTACATCGTAATTGTGTACCAAATTGCTTTGCCAGTCGTTGCGGTAAGCAAACTTTGTTATTTCTTCATTTTCGGGGTAGTGCTTGCAATAAACATCGTGGATGTGTTCATCGTTCTGTTGCGCTGTTACGGCAATAAATGGAAGAAGGAAAAAGAGAAAAATGATTTTTTTCATGAGGTAGTAAAACTTGAATTTCGAAGAAGTTGTCTGCATTATACTATTTTTGTAGCCCGCTAAAGTAACAATCATTGTTCAGATAGCGTTTAATACAAGAAATATTTTTAGTTGAAAATGAACAGACCAGATAATATACTCATCCAACATATTGAAAGCTTTATAAAGAAGTATTTCAAAAATAAGCTATTCAGGGGGTTGATTTTCTTCACCCTTTTGATCACATCAGTTTTTTTGTTTTTCAATTTCATTGAGTATGTCGCTTACCTGCCCGAGATTGCACGAATGGTAATCTTTTATGGTTTTTTATTACTTTTTGTGACTGTTTTCATTTTAAACATTGCTTATCCCGGGATCAAACTCATTCGCTACCGAAATTCAATGTCAGTGCGAGAGGCCGCGTTGATAATTGGAAAACATTTTCCGGATGTTTCTGATAAGTTATTGAATACATTGCAGTTAAGTGAATATTATGCCAATGAAAGTAAAGAAAATAAGTTTCTGCTTGCTGCTATAAAGCAGAAAACGGAGAAACTTTCAGTTGTGCCATTTGCAGCAGCAGTCGATTTGAAAGGAAATTTGAAATATGTCAAGATAGCAGCAATACCTGTTTTCATTTTTGTGTTTTCCCTCCTGCTTTTCCCCTCATTTGTGAAAAATCCTGCACAAAGAATAGTAATGTATAACACCCATTTCAGTAAACCTTTGCCTTTTGAAGTTAGCATCAGAAATCAAGATTTGAGTGTCATGCAAAATGAGGATTTCGAACTTACAATCAACTTGGAGGGCGTTGAAATTCCTTCTCAGTTTTATATTGAAAGCAATAAGACGAAATTTTTAATGGAAAGAACAAGTACCACTGAATTCAGGTATGTTTTTAGAAAAGTTGGTCAGGAGATCAATTTTAATATTATTGGAGGTGATTTTAGAAGCAATAGATTAAATCTTATTGTTCATCCAAAACCATTGCTTTTGGCCTATGAAGCTGAACTTAACTATCCGGCCTATACTGGAAGGAGTAAGGAAACAATCAAAGACCAATCTTGGCTATCAGTTCCTGTTGGCACTTTAATTCAATGGCGATTTTTTACCAGGGATACAGAAAACATATCATTGCTCATAGATTCGCTTTCAGTTGAAGCGGCTAATGATAAAAACAGCTGGAGTTATGAACAACTTGTTTTGCAGAATTCCAACATTTCTGTTACGCCTTCCAACAAATTTAGCTATGCTTCAAGTGGAATGAACCTAACAGTGGATGTTATCAATGATGAGTATCCTACAATAAGCGTAAATCAGGTTGATGATATCTTGTTAAACAAAAATAAATACTATACAGGCTTGATAGGAGATGACTACGGATTTAGCCGCTTATCAGTCAAACTTGAAGTAGTTCCGGATAAGAAGGAAGAAGCAAGGATGACCAGTACTTTTGATTTGGCTTTCGATCCGCAAAATCTAAGACAGCAGTTTTTTCATTTTCTAAACCTTGATAGTTTAGAAACTTATCCTGGTGAAACTTTGAAGGTTCAATTTGCTGTGTATGATAATGACAGATTCAGTGGACCAAAAATGCGGCTTTCGCAAGTTTTTGAACATAAATTTGCCTCCTCTGAAACCTTGGATTCTATTAGCAAAAGTACTCAGGATGAGGTAAATAAGCGAATGGAAAAGGCATTGAAAGAAGCTCAGGAAATCAGAAAGGATTTAAGCGACTTGAACAGGAAATTAATGCTAAAGAAGGAAATTGACTGGAATGATAGGCAAAGTGTTAACAAATTAATGCAGAAGCAACAATCACTTGAGTCTGAACTTGAGCAGCTTAAGAAAGAGAGAGAAAGTTTGAATCAGTTTAACCGCGAGAATGAACTGGCAAATGATCGCATTCTTGAAAAGCAAGCGATGATCGACAAATTAATGGAAGAAATTATTCCGGATGATATTCGCAAAATGATGGAAGAGCTTGAAAAACTTCTTGATGAGCTCAATAAGGATCAGATAACCGATATGCTTAAAAAGATGGAGATGAACAACGATCAGCTCGAAAAAATGCTCGATCGTAATTTGTCTTTACTCAAGCAGCTTCAGGTTGAAAAGGAAATGAATGCGTTGATGGATCGTCTGGAAAAATTGTCGGATGAACTTGAGAAGAATGCCAAAGAAACAGAAGCTAAATCTAAAGAGAAAGAAGAGCTTTCAAAGAATCTTGAAGACATTCAAGAAAAATTCGAAAAAGAAATGAATGCACTGGATTCACTTAGAAAAGAGAATAAATCTTTAGAAAGACCTTTCAAGCTTGATGATACGAAAAGCGATGAAAATCAGATAAGCGATGAAATGGAAGGTGGCCAGCAAGAGCTCCAAAAAAACAAAAACAAGGAATCATCAAAGAAGCAGCAATCCGGAGCTGACAAAATGAAAGATTTAAAGGATAAATTGAACATGATGATGCAAATGAGTTCGCAGCAACAAATGGCTGAAGACGCTAACGCCTTACGTTTCTTGCTTGAAAATGTGTTAAGAATTTCTTTGTCTCAGGAAGACCTTATGTTGAATTTAACGGTGATGAGAAGAGATGATCCTGCTTATGTGGATATAATCAAAAAGCAAAGTATTATTTCTGAATCCTTTAGAGTAGTTGAAGATTCTTTAACCGCTTTAAGCAAACGCCAGCCAATGATTCAGAATTTCATTTTTGAAGAAGTGAATGCTGTTAAGAACAGGGTAGGAGAAGCACAGGATTTTATGAAGGATCGTATAACAGGCAATGCTGCGAATTCGCAGCAGTTTTCAATGATGGCACTTAATAACCTGGCTTTAATGCTTTCAGAGGCTTTAAAAAACATGCAGGACAGTATGGGAATGCCTAGTCCTATGCAAGGAGAAGGGCAGTGTAAGGATGGTCAAAGTTCAGGTGAAGGTCTTCAGAATATGCGCCAAATGCAAGAAGCGCTTGGCAAGCAACTCAAGGATGCGATGGAGGGCAAATCAGGCAATAAAGGAAAGAGTGGAATGAGTGAGGAAATTGCGCGAATGGCTGCACAGCAGGAAGCTATCCGGCAGCAGTTAAAAAATATGATTGATCAGATGAAATCAGAAGGTTCACTGGGAGATGGTGGACTCAATGAAACACTGCTGGAAATGGAAAAATTTGAAGAGCAGTTGGTTAATAAACAACTAAATGAGCAATTACTTGAAAGACAGAATGACATTGTTGTTCGTTTATTAGAATCAGAAAAGGCTCAAAAAGAGAGAGATAAGGAAGAGAGAAGGGAGTCGAACGAGTTTAAAGGTGAGAATTTAGGTAACCTTGGTGAAAATATTGAGTATAAAAGATTGCTTGAGAATCAAAGAGATGTTTTGCGGGTTAATCCAGTGGATTTGCATCCCTATTACAAGCAAAAAGTTAATCAGTATTTTATTCGTTCCAATGTTGCCAGTGTATATGAAGAAGACAATAAAAATTATTAATAAACATCAGAATATCAATGAGATAGAAATGTTTATAGATGAAATTTCTCAACGTTTTGAGTTATACTCTACATACTATTCTAATATCATGGCAGTTACAGACAAACTATTTGGATATTTATGCGACCAGGATATCAAGACAGAGATAGTTATCTGTTTTGATCAAGAAAAGGATTCTTTGCACTTTGTCTGGAGCTTTGAAAAGCTATTTTTTAAAAGTTTCGATTCCCAAATGACCGATCTTTCTTCAGAATTATTTCAAATGATGGAGCGACTTACAGATGGTTTGTTTATGGATCATGACACTAGTGAACTTCATCTTTATTTTGCTTCTGGAAGTATTAACCAACATCTTGCCCGAGACAGACGCATGCAGCTTCAGACTTATTTTGGTAAGAGAGTTTTAAATAGCAGATTCAATGATTCACATTCGGATAATTGATGTTACATTACCAGAGTTGTTGCTTGTTGAATCTGATATTCTATGGGTTGAAGATGTGATCAAGCATTACAGCAAAAAGACCGGCGAGGTCTTTTTTTTATTTTGCAGTGATGAACACTTGTTTCAAATGAATGTTCAATTTTTGAATCATGATACCTATACTGATATAATAACGTTTAGTTCTTCTGAGGTCGCCGAAATAATTTCCGGAGAATTGTATATAAGCATTGAAAGAGTTATGGACAACGCTGAAAAGATTGGAGTGTCTTTCAAGGAAGAATTATTAAGAGTCATGATACATGGCATTCTGCATTTGATTGGTTATAACGATAAAACAGAATCAGATATAATGGAAATGCGTCTACAAGAAAACAAATGCTTATCTTTGCGCTTTTGAATCTCTTATAATCAATTACTTATACTACTGTTTCACGTGAAACATCTTTACTATGCTATTTGAAAATTACGATGTTATTGTTGTTGGTGCAGGGCATGCTGGTTCTGAAGCTGCAGCTTCTGCCGCCAACTTAGGCAGCAAAGTTTTACTCATTACCATGAATTTGCAAACTATTGCTCAAATGTCATGTAACCCTGCAATGGGTGGGATTGCCAAAGGACAGATAGTCCGTGAAATAGATGCTATGGGTGGCTATTCTGGAATTGTGACCGACAAAACCATGATTCAATTTAGAATGCTCAATAAATCAAAAGGTCCGGCAATGTGGAGTCCAAGAGCCCAGAGCGACCGTGTGATGTTTTCAAATGAATGGAGGCAGATGCTGGAAATGACTACCAATGTTGATTTTTTTCAAGATACTGTAGTTGGTTTGTTGGTTAAGGATAAGCGAGTAATCGGTGTAAAGACTGGTATGGGCCTTGAGATTAATTCAAAATCTGTGGTACTTACAAATGGTACTTTCCTGAATGGAATTATTCATATTGGAGAAAAATCGTTTGGTGGTGGTAGAATGGGTGATAAGGCAAGTACTGGAATTACAGAACAGTTAGTAGAACTCGGTTTCAGGTCTGACAGAATGAAAACCGGGACGCCCGTTCGGATTGATGGCAGGTCAATTAATTTTGAGAAGCTGATAGAACAGAGGGGAGATGATGAGCCTGGTGGCTTTTCTTACCTTGAGCATCCTAAACTTAAGCAACAACGAAGTTGCTGGATCGCATATACCTCCCTAAAAGTGCATGAAACTTTGCGAACAGGGTTTCATTTAAGCCCGATGTTTAGTGGACGAATCGAAGGTATTGGCCCACGATATTGCCCAAGTATTGAAGATAAAATTGATCGATTTGCTGGAAAGGATTCTCACCAGCTCTTTGTTGAACCAGAAGGATGGAATACAATAGAATACTACTTAAATGGATTTAGCTCCTCATTGCCTGATTATGTACAAGTGAAAGCTTTAAGACAAATTGAGGGTTTTGAGAATGCGAAAATTTTCAGACCGGGTTATGCTATAGAGTATGATTACTTCCCTCCGGAACAGCTCTTTCATACGCTGGAAACGAAATTGATAAGTAATTTGTATTTTGCCGGACAAATTAACGGGACAACTGGTTACGAAGAGGCAGCTGCTCAAGGTCTGATGGCTGGTATCAATGCTCATTTAAAAGTTAGTGAAAAAGATCCATTCATACTGGGAAGGGCTGAAGCATATATTGGTGTTCTTATTGATGATCTCATTACAAAAGGAGTGGATGAGCCTTACCGTATGTTTACAAGCAGAGCTGAATACCGGATTCTTCTCAGACAAGACAATGCAGATGCAAGATTGACGGAGAAATCATTCCAAATAGGCTTGGCTAGCAAAGAACGTTTGGAGCTATTTGTAACCAAGCAAGAAAAGATCGATAGCCTGATGGAAACGCTTCGTCGTGTAAGTGTTGATCCAGGTACTGTTAATGGATACTTAGAAGCTGCAGGAACAAGTCTGATTACTACAAAGCAAAAGCTTGCAAACTTACTGCTTAGACCTCAACTTAATCTGATAGAATTGCTTAAGTTTTTGCCTCCAGAGCTACTTACTATAACTTCCGAGTACGATAAAGCGGTGCTTGAATCAACAGAAATTTTGCTTAAGTATGAGGGGTATATTGAGAAGGAGAAGGAAATGGCAGATAAACTAGCCAGACTTGAAGATGTAAAGTTAAAGCAAGAGTTCGATTACCATTCACTACAGTCATTATCTTATGAGGCAAGAGAAAAGTTGTCAGAAATAAAACCGTCTACTTTAGGACAAGCTTCCCGGATAAGCGGTATATCGCCTTCTGATATTTCTGTATTAGCCATATACTTAGGTCGTTAATTAAATGTTCCACGTGAAACAAGATATTTATAAAACAAGAAAATATTGTCCGGTGTGTGGCAATGATTCATTTAAGCAACATTCAGTTGTTACAGATTACTTTCTTACAAAAAAGGAATTTTCCATTTCACAGTGTAAGAAATGTGATTTTTTATTTACGAATCCTTATCCTGACGATTCAATAATTTCTGAGTATTATAAATCGGATTCTTACTTGAGTCATCCGAAATCTAAATTTTCAATCTTCAGTTTGGTTTATAATCTCATTCGCAGACTTAATATTAAGAACAAATATCGGGTCGTCACAAAAGGTATCGAAGTTGGGAACGTCTTAGATATAGGTTGTGGTTCTGGTGATTTTTTGAATTATTGTAAAGAGCATAATTGGAAAATCTATGGAGTAGAACCCAACACAGAGGCCAGAGAATTTGCAAGCAAAAGAGTAGGGGAAGAAATATTTCATCCTGACCATCAAAAGTATTTTCAAAGCCAGAGTTTTGACCTGATTACACTATGGCATGTTTTAGAGCACATAGATGATTTGGATGTTCAATTTGCCGAGATAAAAAGAATACTTAAAAGTACGGGTCGACTTGTGATTGCGCTACCAAATTACAAATCATATGATGCAAACTTATACGGGAATTTCTGGGCTGGATGGGATGTTCCAAGACATTTACATCATTTTGATAGAAGTACAATTTCCATACTTGCCAAACGTTATGGTTTTAATTTAGAGAATGTATATCCAATGGTTTGGGACGCTTACTATGTTTCGCTTTTAAGTGAAAAATATCTAAATAGTCGCTTATTTCCATTAAAAGCCTTGTCAAATGGTTGGAAATCAAATAGTAAAGCTAGAAAAACGCTGGAATACTCCAGTTTGATCTACATTTTTTCCTCAGAGAGCATGGATTGAGGGTGTTTCTCTAATCTTTTTTATCTTTTTTTGCACTTAAGGTACGTTTTTTGCTAATTTTAGAGCTTATAAGGTATTTTATAGCCTGGATGACTTTGTGTATTGCTATCCTTTAGATAATGTGTTAGATGGCATTTATTGAGGTCAAAATGTATTTCAATTAAAGCGCTAAAAATCAATAGTATAAATCAATGGAGGATAGTTTTAAAGTTTTTTTTAAAAATAAATGGCTTTTTTATCTGTTAGCCGTAATTATCATCACATATTATAGCTTATATATTTTTAGCAGTGGTTCTGATAAGTCCATAAAAGTCGCCGGGAAAATCAGTACAGATTTTCAGGAGAGAGCGTTTAATCTTATCACCTATGGTCAAGATTTACTGAATTTTGTTTCAACTCATTCGAATGGAGATAAAGAAACACTTGAACAGTTGTTTTACAATGAGAGTTTTGTAAACAATGAAATTGGAATTTTCATAAGAAAAAATAGCGATTTACTTTTTTGGAATAAAACAGGCATTGTTTGGGCTGATACTTTAACTTTTAGTTATAACAAAAAGCCTGTTTTTGTAAGACTAAAAAATGGATATTTTTTAAAGCATGCCATCCAAAATGATAGCATCGAAATATTATTGCTTGATCCTATATATACTTTATATCCATTTGAAAACTCTTTTCTTGAAAATGGTTTTTCAGAAACCTACGCATCTGCTGTCGGATATACTATTTCAGAATCACCGCTAAATTCATTTCCAGTAACAAGTGTTTCGGGAGAAGTATCTTTTTATATTAAACCCACGGTTTCTAAGCCACCTTCCTATTATTCTATTCAAAAAGTTTTTGGTTTTATTTTATTACTTGCAATACTTTCGGTTTTATACCTTATTATTTATTTGTTCTATAAAAATGTTCCATTTCTTGTCAAAAATAAGTGGTTAGGTTTTCTAACCTTTATTGCTGACTTATTAATTATTCAACTGCTTCTTCGGTATTTCGGACATTATATCTTTGACTTTCAAAGTGAATTGTTTCACCCTGTTTTGTATAGCTCCGGACTAATTTTTCCATCGCTTGGATTCCTGATTATCCACCTACATGCCCTGCTTTTTGGAGCATTGTTTCTATTTAGGTTCTCACCAAGTCTGGACTTTACAGCAGGAAGAATCAAGAATTTCATATTATTAATTGTTCTGGCACTTTCAATTCAATTAATTCTGATTTTTTCAACAGTTTTAGCTGATTATATTTTCTTTCACTCCTCAGTACCTCTTTCATTTACAGAAGTATATGCGCAAAATATATGGAGTTACCTTGTATTTTTTGCTATTGGCTTATTAATGATTGCATCTTGTTTATCTGCTTTCCGTCTTTTTACATTTTACTTCTCAAGACCTGAAATCAAGATTATTAAAATTAGTGTATTCTTTTCACTGTTGATTATTAATACGTTTTGGAGTATTCAGATTCAGAATGCCGGATGGTACTTAACAATCTTTATAATAGTATTTTACATTATAGTTTCCCGTAACGGAATCAAACAGAATAATGCTTTTTTAAAATCATCTTACATAGTATTATTGCTGATTGTTGTGTCTTCACTTATGACCTATTCTATATTCAAAGTGAATCAGTCGAAATCTGCCCACGAACAATTACTAACATTACATAAGCTTAGTGCTGACACTGATCCAATGTTTGAATTTCTTTTTGCTGAAACTCGTGATCAGATTCTTTCAGATACGTTGATTCGAAAATGGTTACATTCTCCTGATGAGTTTAATAAAAGTATTGAAAATCAAATATATAACAGAATATTTTCTACTTATCTAAAAGGCTATTACGAACGTTATTCAATAGAGCTGACTTTATGCAGTGAAAGCCAGCAATTGATTATCCAACCGGAAAACTTTACCGTTAACTGTACTTCCTTTTTTGAGGACCTTGTTTCACTTAAAGGAAAGAAAAGCTCACTACCCGATCTTTACATTATAGATGATAATGTGCAAGGTATTTATTATTTGTCAGTTATAAGGTTTTCTGACACAATTCAATCAAGCAATAGTGATGTGAAAAAGTCTCTATTCCTTGAATTCTACTTTAAATATATACCTGAAGGACTTGGCTATCCCGAATTACTTATCGACGAAAGTAAAGGCTTTACACGCGAATTTGCCAACTATTCATTTGCAACCTATCAAAATGGAAGTCTTGTTTATAAATTCGGTGCATATTTGTATCCAACACGTCTGAAAGAATTTGCAGCTGTCACATCTGACTTTTTCAACCTGAATGGATACAGACACATTATTCAGGAATCGGGTCCTGATAAGTCTATTGTTGTAAGTAAGAAAACGAAAACCTTAACTGAACTTGTTGCTCCTTTCTCATATTTCTTTTTTATTATCGGTGGTTTAGGGCTTATCGTTATCGTTTTTTCTAATCATAAACACTATCTACAGCGCTTTAGTCTTACTTTTCGTTTAAAGTTGCAAATGTTGATTTTAGCTTCTTTATTAGTATCTTTTGTAGTTATCGGAATTAGTTCAACATATTATATTACAGATGTATATAAACAAAAGAACAATGATTTTCTCGCCGAAAAAACGCAGTCTATCCTCATAGAACTTGAACATAAACTCAAAAATGATGATTTGAGTAAGGAGGGTATGAACGATTATCTTCATCAACTTTTATTAAAGTTTTCACTTGTCTTCTTTTCTGATATTAATCTTTTTGATCTGGATGGAAAGCTGATGGCTTCTTCGCGGCCAGAAATCTATGAAAGAGGTCTGATATCGGAACTTATGAATCCATTAGCATTTCGAGCTATGCATCATGACAATAAACTCTATTATATTCAGCAAGAGCAGATTGGAAATGGAAAATACCTGTCATCCTATATTCCTTTCAAAGATTCGCGAGGCAATGCTGTCGCATATATTAACCTTCCATTTTTTGCCCGTGAATCAGAAATGCGAAATGAAATTTCATCCCTTGTTTTGGCGTACATGAATCTGTTTCTTCTTTTAACTGGTTTGTCAGTCACAATGGCGTTGCTATTATCGCGCCGATTGACACAGCCATTGGAAATGATTCAGCAAAAAATGCGCTTGGTTCGCTTCGATAAAGTGAATGAAAAAATTGTATGGAAAGGGAAAGATGAATTGGGACAACTTGTAAATCAATACAATACGTTGCTCGACCAACTCGAAGAAAGTGTTGAAAGATTGGCGCGTTCTGAAAGAGAATCTGCATGGCGCGAGATGGCGCGTCAGGTAGCTCATGAAATTAAAAATCCACTAACACCAATGCGTTTAAGCGTTCAATATCTTGAGAAAGCATGGAATGAAAACGATCCTGATATCGAATTAAAACTTAAAAACATAACACAAACACTTATTAGTCAAATAGATACATTGTCTTCAATTGCCTCTGCTTTTTCAGATTTTGCCAAAATGCCTGTCAATAAACCGGAGCAGGCAAATCTTTTAGAAATAATCAAGCAAACGATTAATCTGTTTGATCATAACGATAACATTCGCTTAAATCTTAAAGTCTCAGAAAACGAGAGCTTTAAAGTGTATGCAGATCCGGCCAACTTAAGCAGGGTTTTTACCAATATTCTCAAAAACAGTATTCAGGCAATAGGAACTAAAACTGATGGTTTCATCGATGTCGAAATCTCAAAAATGGAAGACTATATCGCAATTGATATCTCCGACAACGGAAAAGGAATGAGCCCGGATGAAGAGAGAAGGATTTTCACGCCGAATTTTACCACAAAAACAAGTGGAATGGGTATTGGTCTTTCAATTGTTTACAATTTGGTTGTTTCAGCCGGAGGAACAATAACCTTTGAAACTGAAAAAGGAAAAGGAACAGTTTTTCATGTTACGATACCTTCCAGTGATGTTTAATTTCTTTCTTCGATTTTTAGTTAAAGGATTTTTTAATTCCTCTTTCCAAAAATTTACCTTTGCTCCTGCAAAATGAAAGAAATAAACCCGATAAAAAGCCTCGCCGGTCAGACAGTAGTCTACGGAATGGGAACAATTCTTCCCCGATTGCTTAATTATTTACTCGTCCCGTTTTACACCCGAATTTTCGAGAAGGAGGTGTATGGTCAAATAACTGAGCTATATGCCTACATTGCTTTTTTTCTTGTTTTTCTGACTTTTGGAATGGAAACGGCTTTTTTTCGCTTTGCCCAGAAAGGAGATCCAAAACGTATATTTAGCAATGCACTTTCTTCTATAATTATTACAACTTTTGGTTTTCTTCTGGCCATGTTTTTCTTGTATGAGCCAATTGCGCAAGCGATTCACTATGCCGGAAACCCAGAATTTATAGTTTTTATTGCAATAATTGTTTCCCTTGATGCCATTACAGCAATTCCTTTTGCCATGCTTAGGAAACAGAATAAAGCAAGACTTTTTGCTATTATTAAACTTGTAAATGTTTCGTTTAATATTGGCCTAAACATACTTTTCATTCTAGTCTTTCCACGGTTTTCTAAGGATTTGGCAGATGTTTTTTTTGGCAGAGATACCAATTTGGTCGTTTGGGTTTTCATCTCCAATTTGTTGGCAAGCTTTGTTAGTATGCTGATGCTTTGGCCGGTTTTGAAATCATTTCGATGGGAAATTTCCCGTGAAATATTAAAGCCAATGCTAAATTATGCTCTTCCGGTTTTAGTTGTTGGTCTGGCTGGAATGGTCATTGAAATGAGTGATAAAATTTTGCTGAAATACCTCATTCCTGAAGCGCAGAATCCTATGGCCCAACTTGGTATTTATGGCGCTAATTACAAGCTTGGAATTTTGATGACTCTTTTTATTCAAATGTTTCGGTATGCAGCTGAACCCTTCTTTTTTGCAGAGGCCGAAAAGAAGAAGTCACCTGAGTTATTTGCCAAAGTGATGAATTATTTTGTTATTGCAGGCTTGTTAATTTTTCTCATGGGTACGCTTTACATTGATATTTTTAAGTATTTCATAGGTGAGAATTACCACGAGGGTCTTGGGATTGTGCCTGTAGTTTTAATGGCAAATTTATTTTATGGCATATACTTCAATTTGTCTATTTGGTATAAATTGACTGACCGAACGGGAGATGGTGCGAAAATCTCGGTCGCCGGTGCCATCCTCACGATTGTTTTGAACCTTGCGCTCATTCCTGTAATTGGCTATCATGGTGCTGCCTGGGTGCATTTTATCTGTTATTTTTTTATGATGATTGCCTCCTATATCTGGGGCCAAAAAGTGTATCCGATTCCTTATCAATTGAAGCCAATTTTCCTTTATACAGCCATTGCTGTCTTATTTTTTGGAATTTCGAGTTATCTGGATATCGAGTCTCTCACTTTGAAACTAACTGTTAATACAATACTTTTTCTAAGTTTTGCAAGCTTTAGTTTGGGCAGAGAGTACAAAAAAAAGTATTAAAAGCAGTTCATTTTCATTTCCAGGTAACGAGATCTCCGCGTTCACGATTCAACATTTCTTTTGGTATTGATGCCTTAATTTCTTCTGAAAGAAGCTTCAAAAGTCCTTGCTTTACATAATTTCTGGAAAAGCATAAACTGACTTCGCGCAAAGGCTTTAGTTCATCAAAGCGAACAACGTTGTTTTTTTCTACTTCTGCCAAATCATTAACTGCTAATTCCGGAATGATCGTGAAGCCGCCTTCTTTGCGAATTATGCGCATCAATGTTTCAAGTGAGCCCCCTTCAAGATCAAAAGGAAGTTCCTGTCTGCTCCCCGGTTTTATTGCACATAGATTGATTACCTGACTCCTGAAACAATGACCGTCGTTAAGCAACCAAATATCCGGAACAGCTACATCTATAGTTTTAAGGTTGTTCTTTACAAGTAGTGGATGCCCGGAATGTGCATAAACAAGCATTTCTTCATAAAACAATGGTTGTTCGATAATACTATCATCACCAAATGGTGTGACAAAAATGCCAGCATCCAATCGATCATTTTTTAATTTTTCAGCAATATGCTCCGTCACCAATTCCTCAACATACAACGTCACTTTTGGGAATTTCTTCTTAAAATTTCCTGCAAATAAAGGCAAAAGATAAGGTCCGAGTGTCGGAATTATTCCAATATTCAACTGACCGCTGATATCTCCCAAAAATTGTTTCACAATTTCTTTGAGCCTCCCTGATTCAGCAAGTGTTTTTCGTGCCTGAGCCACAACCAACATGCCGATATCTGTGGGAACTACAGGCTGTTTTGTTCTGTCAAAAATCTTGATTCCAAGATCATCTTCAAGCTTTTTTACCTGCATACTCAATGTTGGTTGCGTAACAAAGCAATGTTCGGCAGCTTGTGCAAAATGCCTGTAAGTGTCTACTGCAACAATATATTCAAGTTGGATGAGTGTAATCATTTTGATTCTTTTTGCAAATATAGATATTATCTATATAATGTTAAATATTATTGATTTGACAGATGTTGTTATTGAAAGTACTTTTGCCACATCAAATTAACATTTTATTAACACATCAAATTTTAAACGAAATGGAACAAGAAATTTTCACAATGCCAAAAATCGGCGATCAGGCGCCAGACTTCAAAGCGATGACTACACAGGGAATGATGCAGTTTTCTGAACACATTAAGGGTAGCTGGACAATACTTTTTTCTCATCCAGCTGACTTCACTCCGGTTTGTACGACTGAAATGACAGGCTTTGCCCTTCTGGAGGATGAGTTTACAAAAATGAATACCAAACTTGTTGGTTTAAGTATCGACAGCATTCACTCACACATTGCCTGGGTGCATAATGTAAAAGAAAAAATGGGTATTCTGATGAAGTTTCCGATTATTGCTGACATAGATATGAAAGTCGCAAAACTTTACGGAATGCTTCAGCCGGGCGAAAGCGAAACTGCCGCCGTTCGCGCCGTCTTCTTTATCGATCCCAAAGGAAAAATCAGATTGATTATGTATTATCCTTTGAATGTAGGTCGTAACATGGATGAAATAGTCCGTTCATTGCAGGCACTTCAAACAGCCGACGAACATAAAGTAGCGCTTCCTCTGAATTGGAGACCAGGAGATAAAGTAATCGTTTCTCCACCCAAAACTGTTGATGAGATGGAAGCCCGCATCAATTCAGATTACGAAATGGTCGATTTCTATCTGGCTATGAAATCCCTTTAATTTATAAAAATTTAACAGGCACTTGGCTTCGGTCACTTGCCTGTTTTTTGTAACTTTACGGCATAAAATAATAACAAACAAATAAAATTCTGGTTATGAGTAAAATGACTTCTATTGGCCTTGATGTCGAAAAATCGATGAAACTGGCTGCAAAACTTAACAATCTTCTCTCTGATTTCTCAATTTTTTACATGAATGTAAGAGGCTTTCACTGGAATATTAAAGGTGAAAAATTCTTTGAACTCCACTTGAAATTTGAAGAAATCTACAACGATCTTCAAATAAAAATTGACGAAATCGCAGAGCGTATTTTAACCCTTGGACATACTCCGGCCCACGCTTACAGTACTTATCATGAGACTTCACAAATAAAAGAAGTGAAAAATGTAAGCGGTGGTCGCGAAGCCGTTGAACACCTGGTGGACGGAATCCAAAAACTGATTATTTTGGAGCGAGAACTGCTCGAACTTTCTGGCGATGCTAATGACGAAGGTACAAATGCATTGATGAGCGACTATATCCGCGAACAGGAAAAAACAGTGTGGATGCTCAACGCCTGGCTGGGATAATATCCCTCTTTTAACAGAAAAATCTTAATTAATGGAGTGCGGAAAATAATATTTGTTCCGCACTCCATTAATTTTTTGCGTTACTTTTACCCCTACTCAACACAGAAAACTATGACAACTATACCCAACCTATTAATCAACGAAACAAGCCCGTATTTGCTACAACATGCCTATAATCCTGTTCAATGGCGACCATGGAACGATGAAAGTTTACTTCTTGCGAAATCGACCAATCGCTTGTTGCTTGTGAGTATCGGCTATTCTGCCTGTCATTGGTGCCATGTTATGGAGCACGAATCGTTCGAAGATACTGCAGTTGCTGAAATCATGAATACATATTTTGTGTGCATTAAAGTTGATCGCGAGGAACGTCCCGATGTGGATCACTTTTTTATGGAAGCCGTTCAGTTGATCGGTGGGCGTGGTGGCTGGCCCTTGAATTGTTTTGCGCTTCCCGATGGGCGTCCGGCCTGGGGAGGAACGTATTTCAGAAAAGATCAATGGAAAAATATTCTGCTACAGCTGGCTGAAATATGGGAGAAACAACCAGAACAATTAATTGAGCAGGCCGAACAAATCACCCAAGGTATTCTAAACACGCAACTTACAGAAAAAATATCTGATTCAGAAGGAGAAAGCAATGGCGAATTGCTCAAAGCAATGGCAGAAAAGAGTAAGCTCCGCTTCGATAGAAAGCTTGGTGGTAACACAGGTGCACCAAAATTTCCAATGCCCGACAACCTACGCTTTTATTTGCTTTTGGGCGACCGTTTAAACGATGACGAATTGCTCAGACATGTGCATCTGAGTCTCAATAAAATGGCCAAGGGCGGCATTTACGATCAGCTCGAAGGAGGTTTTTCACGCTATTCGGTTGATAATAAATGGCATATACCTCACTTTGAAAAAATGCTATACGACAATTCGCAACTGATAAGTATTTATGCCGAAGCTTTCAGCGTTTTTGGAGATGCACTCTTTGAAACAGTTGTCAGAGAAACAATCTATTTCTCAGAAATGAGGCTCAAAGCACCCGAAAACGCTTATTATTCTGCTTTGGATGCAGACAGCGAAGGTGTTGAAGGAAAATACTATGTCTGGACAAAAAGTGAGTTTGATTCCATTACAGGTAAGGATGCTGAAATTTTAGGAGAATGGTTTGGCATCGGAAATGAGGCTTTTTGGGAGCACAATCTGAATGTACTGGTAACTCCACATACAATTGAAAATTTTTGTCAGAAACAGCAGATCAGTATTGAGGATTTTGAAGAAAAACTTGAACGGGCAAAAAAACTATTATTATCCGTAAGATCTTTGCGAATTCCGCCTGCTTTGGATGATAAAATTCTACTTTCCTGGAACGCACTTCAAATTCAGGCTTTAGCCACAGCATATGGTGTTTTTGGTGTAGAAGAATGGCTTCACCAGGCAAAAACCACAGCTGCTTTTATCCTCAATGAAATGCAAACACAAGACGGTTTTTTGCTCAGATCCTGGAAAAATGGAAAGGCTAAAATTCCGGCCTTTCTGGATGATTACAGCCTCTTTATAAATGCACTGATCGCATTATATCAGTCTGATGGTGATGAAAAATTTCTCCTTCTGGCGCACGACCTTGCTGAAATTGTAATTCAGAATTTCTTCAACAAAGAGAGTTTTCTGTTCGATTTCACAAGTCAAAGCAATAACGATCTTGCTGTGAAGCCGCGCGAAACCTACGATAATGTAATTCCATCTTCAAATGCCGTTATGTGCATGGCGCTTGTAAAACTTGGGATATTTTTCGAAGAAATCAGGTATCTGGATATTTCCAACGCAATGATTGACACACAAAGACCGCTGATGAGTAAATATCCTTCAGGTTTCACACATTGGGCACAGGCGCTGCATTTACTCGAAAACCAACAGCTGATAGTTGTACGTGGCCCCGGTGCTAAAAATGCTTTATCTACATTACGGCGGATTTTACCACTTGGAATTTTGACTGCTGCCGCTGAAAATGATTCTTCAATACCTGTTGTAAATGATAAGCCAACAGCGGCAAAACTTCAGTATTGGATGTGTGACAGACGAGGTTGCAGACCTCCGGTTTCCGAAATAGATCAGGTGTACCTGAAAGACTTTACTGCTTTATAAAAACACTAATTTTGTCAAAAAAAATTTCTGAATGGATACAGGGCTTTCAGGTTTCATCAAGAAACTGCCTCTCGAAGTTTTCAAACTTAAAAGTATTTCTGAAATCAGCCACGATGTTTTTGTTTTAAGCTTTGACAAAAAACACGATTTCTTACCTGGTCAGGTAGTTGCAATAACTGTTGAAAAGACAATTCCTCCGCGGCTCTACAGTATTTGCAGCGGCAAAGATGAGAAAGATATTTCTGTGCTTTTCAATATCAAGCACGACGGAATACTGAGTCCGCTGCTTGCAGCCTTGAAAGAGGGCGATGCTATAATGGTGTCTCCTCCTTTTGGTGCATTTTTGGGTGATGAGAAACCCGCCTGGTGGATTGCCGCCGGAACAGGTGTCGCACCTTACCGTTCGATGCTTCGTTCTGGCCTCGCCAATAACAAAAAACTTATTCATGGTGGCCGGACGACTGACAGTTTCTATTTTGAAAATGAAATGCTTGATGCATTTAATGAAAATTATATCCGCTGCTGCTCCCAGGAATCTGGAGAGGGTCTCTACAATGGCCGCCTAACAAACTGGCTGCGCGAACAACAACAACTACCGGCAGGGCAGATGTATTACCTTTGCGGCAGTTCGGAGATGGTAGTCGAAGTAAGAGATATTTTGATAAGTAAAGGCGTGGAAATAGATAAAATCATGTCGGAGATTTATTTTTAATTTTTTTTTTTACAAGTCCTAACAGGTTTTTAAAACCTGTTAGGATTAGTAAAAAATTAAAAATAAAATAGATGAAAAATTAAAAAAATGAATAAAGAACTTTTAACCCCGGGTAATGTTTACCATTTCTTCAACCGGGGAAACAACCGGGAGAATATTTTCCGCGAAGAGAGGAACTACCCGTTTTTTATAGGTTTGATGGAGAAATATATCCTGCCAATTTCGCATATTTATGCTTATAGCCTGATGAAAAACCATTTTCATTTACTGATTCATTTGCGTCAGGAGTCTGAATTGACAGAAAAGCAAATCAATAAACCCCACTTGCCTTTTTCCAACCTGTTCAATGCGTATGCAAAAAGCTGCAATAAGGCCTATAACAGAACCGGAAGTCTTTTTGAGGAACACCCCGAAAGGAAAAGAATTACAGAAGAAAGCTACTTAAAAAACGCAATAAAATACATACACCAAAATCCTGTTGAACACGGTTTCGTGAAGAACATCAATGACTATCAATGGTCATCTTATCAATCTTACAAACACCAATCACCTTCGATTATCAGTAAAGATTATATCTTGGATATGTTTGGTGGGTTGGATAATTTTGTTTTCGAACACGAAAAAACCTGACCTGTCCTAACAGGTTTAAAAAACCTGTTAGGACAGGTAAAACCTGAAAAAATTATACAAATGACCAAACAACCCTTATTCGGAAAAACACCCGACGAACTTAAGCAGCTCGTTCTGTCACATGGTTTGCCCGCTTTCAGAGCGCAGCAAATCAGCGAGTGGCTCTATAAAAAGCACGTCAGATCAATCGAAGAAATGACAAATCTTTCAAAAGAGGTAAGACAATTGCTTGGTGACAATTATACCGTCGGACTGACAGATTTTTCCAATGTCCAAACGTCTTTGGATGGGACAAAAAAATATCTTTTTCCTACAAGCGACAAGCGTTTCATTGAAGCTGCCTATATCCCTGATGATGACCGTGCCACTTTGTGTGTTTCTTCTCAGGTGGGCTGCAAAATGGGATGCTTGTTTTGTATGACCGGAAAACAAGGGTTTCAGTCGCAGCTTTCGGCAGGAGAAATCGTTAACCAAATAAGCAGCCTGCCAGAGCGTGAAAAGCTTTCAAATATCGTTTATATGGGTATGGGTGAGCCTTTCGACAATCTTGAAGGCGTCATGCGCAGCCTGGAAATTCTTACTGCCGACTGGGGATATGCCATGAGTCCAAGAAGAATAACTGTTTCAACGATTGGCATGATACCGGCCATGAAACACTTTCTTGAAAATTCAGAGTGCCATCTGGCGGTGAGTATGCACACGCCTTTTCATGAGGAGCGCCGAAAGCTGATGCCTGTTGAAAATGTTTACCCTATCGCTGAGGTAATCGAACTTTTAAGGTCGTATGATATGGGAAAGCAAAGACGCATCTCATTTGAATATATCATGTTTAAAGGCATTAACGACAGCCCGCGGCATGTGAAAGAAATTTCGCGTTTGCTCAATGGGATGCGCTGTCGGATGAATCTTATCCGTTTTCATCCAATACCGGATACACCGCTGCAAAGTTCTTCTGAAGAAAGCATTCAGGAATTTCGTGAAGCCCTTGTAAAAAGGGGAATCCGAACAACAGTGCGCGCTTCACGTGGTCAGGATATCTTTGCTGCCTGTGGCCTGCTTTCAACCAAAGAACTGGTCAAAATGCAGGCTCCGGACTTCTGATTTTTTAATTCATTTCAATAAAAAGCCAAAAAAAAGAAACTATGAATTTCGATGCAACATTTCGTAAAGGGTTTGCCAGCGACAATTGGTCAGGCGTGTCAAATGAAATAATGCTGGCGCTGCAGCAGATCAATAAGGGTCATCATCCCTCATACGGCGAAAATGACCCGTTGATGAATCAGGCACAAAAAGTATTCAAAGATGTTTTTGGTGATGAAAGCCAAACGTTTTTTGTCTACAATGGCACTGCTGCCAATGTGCTCGCGGTGCAGCAACTTTTGCGCTCATGGCAAGCTGTTGTGGCCCCTCATTCTGCCCATATGAACGAGGACGAGGGTGGTGCTCCGGAGAAGTTCACTGGCGGAAAGATACTGACTATACATTCCGAAAACGGAAAAATTTTACCGGAACAAGTGGAGCCCTTTTTAAACAGTATCGGATTTCAGCATCATGTGCAGCCCAAACTGATTTCGATTTCGCAAACCACTGAAATGGGAACTGTTTACAGCCTGGATGAAATAAAAGCGCTCGCTGATTTTGCTCACAAAAACGATATGTATCTTCATATGGATGGCGCCCGCATATCCAATGCTGCCGTGGCTTTGGGCTGTAGTTTCAAGGAGATGGTGACAGATACGGGCGTTGATGTGCTTTCATTTGGTGGAACAAAAAATGGTCTTATGTTTGGCGAAGCTGTTGTTTTTCTGAACAAGGAACTGGCCGAAGGATTTGAATACAGCCGCAAACAGGGAATGCAACTGGCAAGCAAAATGCGCTTTATCATCGTTCAGTTTCTCACATATTTTGAAAACGATTTGTGGAAAAGAAACGCTGAAAACGCCAATTCAATGGCCGGATTATTGGGCAAAAAATTAGCAGCCGTTCAAGGCCTGAGCCTGAGCAGAGCCGTTGAAGCCAATGGCGTTTTTGCAATTATGCCAAAGGATCTGATTGCAAAACTTCAAAAGGAGTATTTTTTCCACGTATGGAACGAAAGCAAAAATGAGGTCCGCCTGATGTGTTCTTTCGATACTACCCTTGATGATGTTGAGGGTTTTGTTGCAGCAGCGGAAAGACTGAAATAACAATTGGATTAAGCCAACTGATCAATTTCTTTCGCCAGCTTACGGTCTTTTTCGGTTACAATATCGCCTTCATCATGGGTGCTCAGATGAATTTCAACCTTGTTGTACACATTGATCCAATAGGGGTGATGGTTCATTTTTTCTGCCACGATGGCCACCTTGGTCATGAACGAAAATGCCTCGATAAAATTTCTGAAAACGAAAGTGCGACTGAGTCTGTTGTTTTTTTCTTCCCACATAAAATATGATTTTAGATATAAACAACCAGACTTTGTGAAGGTTCAATTTGAGCACCAAATACGGTATCATACCGATTGCACTTTCAATATAGTCCAATGATCCGCATTTGGCGGATCATTGGACTATTTTCAAGTAGCATCGGCATTTACCATTTTAAAATTACAATTGGTATCAGATAACAGACAAGCGTTTTGTTGCTACAGATTCATTTTACAAAAGCTTCCTAATGGCTTCTGTCACGGGTTCACTTTTTGTTTGAAGACCATCCTGTGAATAGACAATGTTCCCTTTGCTGTCGAGAACAAGTTTTCGGTTGGAGTGTGAAAATGAGCCGTTTTCCATCATTTCATAACTGATGTTAAGCACAACAGAAAGTTCTTTCACCTGATTAGCATCGCCATGAAGAAGTGTCCAGTTGTTGCCCAAACCTTGCGTTACTGCATATTCATTCAACCTTTCGGGATTGTCACGCAAGTGATCAATACTTACCAGAACAAAGCTGAACTCTTTTCTTTCTTCTTCGCTGAAATTTGCTTCGATCTTTTTAAGGTCGTTCACCATCATCGGACATGCATATTCGCAGTGGGTAAAAATCATTGTAAGCACAATAGGCTTTCCTGACAATTGGTTCAATAGTAGTTGATTGCCTTCATGTGTTGTCCAGGCATCTTCAAGCTGATACACCGAAGTACCGGGAAGTTGCGCATTCAAATCGGTAGCTTTTTCTTGCTTTTTATCTGTACTGCAGCATTGTTTTATTTCTTCTTTATTTTCATTGCAGCCTGCAATTATAAAGCTTGTCAGTAGTATTAATAATAGATTTTTCATGTTTTATTGTTGATTTTATTTGTTTCGGACACACCTGAAACCAAGTTTTCTAACTGTAAAATGACCCTTCAAACTTCCTCTGAAGGCATAGCGGATAAAAGTTGCATAATCTGAAGCATCGCTGGCATTGAGGGAGGCACTTCCGCAGAACAGTCCTTCCGGCGCCTCTTCCATATTTCTTGAATCTTCATTGTATTGTACTCTGTTGAAATCGTAGACCCACTCCCACACTTTGCCGTACATATCCCATAGACCAAACTCATTTTTATAGAACGCTGCAGCATCATTTTCTGCCGGAGAACGTCTGCTGTACCAGTTGGCAATAATCTCCTGCAGGCTGCCCGGGTCTTTGCTTCCTTGCGGCAAAGCGCTTGCTGCATATTCCCACTCACTGAGGGTCGGAAGTCGCTTTCCCTGCCATTCACAATATGCATTTGCGGCAAACCAGGATACATTCACAACCGGCGCGCTGCCTTGCTGATCGTTTTTTTGATCAAAATGACCGGTCGCCCAATGCGAAAGATAATCTTCATCGGCAAAAAGTCGTTTAATCTGTTCTCTGGACCATTTTGGATTGGCTTCCACAAAGGCTGAAAATTCCGCATTTGTGACAGATTTTTCGTCCATCCTGAAGGCTTCAACCTGCACTTCTTCTGCCTGCCCTTTGATGAAAGGCTTGTAGCTTCCTGTTGGAATCAAGACCATGCCATTGTTTTGTGACGATACCGAAACCGTCACAAAACATAGCATTAAAAGGAAAACCAAGTCTTTTTTAAGCAGCATTTCTCTTATTTTTTATTGCGCCATTCCCTGACTTCGGCTGAATTAACCAATCCGCCGCCATTATCAAAGTTGGTATGAATATAGGTTAGAATGCTCGCCACCTGATCATCGCTGAGCGAAACAGCCGGCATGATGTTGTTGAACTTTTCTCCGTTTACAAGAATTTCGCCTTGCAATCCATTCAGAATAACGCCGATACCTTTGTCAGGAAGCGCTTGAAGATAATCTGAATTTACCAATGTCGGGAAAGTGCCTGCAATGCCTTTTCCATGATCCATATGACAAGCCATGCAGTTTTGATTGTAAAGGATTTTTCCGGCAGCAAGTCTTTCTTCCAAAGATTTTTCCGGCAATATTTCAGCAGCTGAGCTTTGTTTGCCCGAACTGATGCTTTGGATGGATGAACCTTCGGGGAGATAAACTTCTTCTTTTTCTTTTCCTGTAAAAACATTGTGGTTTTCGTCGCCAACAACTTTTATCTGTGCAAGGGCTCCTTTATTGAAGGCCCTGAAAATGCTGTGATCAACAAGATGAAGTGTTCCGGGTACCTCGCACCTGAATTCTGCAATGGCTGAACCACCTGCCGGAATCAAAGTTGTTTGAACATCATGATTTATCAAAGTGCCGCCTTCGACATATACTTTGTCAAAAATTTCGCCAATAACATGGAAGGAGGAGACTAGATTAGGCCCACCATTTCCCAGGAATAAGCGGACTGTTTCACCTACTTTTACCGTCATTGCATTTTCGCCTGCAGAGGCACCAACAGCACCGTTGATAACAACATAATCAGGCCTTTCATCAAGGGCTTTCTGCATATCAAAATCCTGATGACCCTTTTCGCCAAACTTTCCAGTGGTATAGAATTCACTTTGCATCACATAAAACTCATGGTCTACAGGTGGAAATCCTTCAAGTGGTTCGACCAGAATAAGACCATACATTCCATTGGCAATGTGCATTCCAACTGGTGCTGTAGCGCAATGATAGACATACAAACCCTGATTGAGCGCTCTGAAACTAAACTGCGCGCTCTTTCCGGGAGCTATCAGCGATGCTTCGGCGCCACCACCGGGACCGGTAACAGCATGGAGGTCGATGTTGTGCGGAAGCATATTGTCGGGGTGGTTGTGCAGATGAAATTCTACAAGATCACCTTGTCTGACACGGATAAATTTTCCGGGAACTTTGCCTCCAAAAGTCCAGAAGGTATAATCAACGCCATCTGCCAGCCGCATGGTTTGCTCAATGACTTCCAGTTCAACGATAACTTTGGTGTTGTGTTTGGCCTCGATGCGCGCCGGAACAAAGGGTGCATCTGTCAGAATTGCTCTTACTTCGCCTGTTACAGCTTTATTGAAGTCGACAATTTGTGGCTTGTTTTCTGATTTGCATGACCAAAGCACTGCGACACCTGTCAAAAGAACCAGAAAGGTTTTTATTCTTAGAGTTGTTATAAATGATTTCATAAAAATGATTTTTAAATGAGTAAATAAGACCTATATATCCTATATATAAATAAAATTTTTTGCGATTAGTTTTTAACTTTTGAATGACCTGCCATTAGTTCAATGGCTAGTTCCTGAATGGTTTTTTCGTTCAGCAAATGACTGAATCCATCACGAATAGCACTAAATTCCGAATGTATCGGACATGGGTGAGTTTCTGAACAATTTTTCAGTCCTAAACCACAGCCTGTCAACACCTGTGTTCCGTCGATGGCTTTAACTATTTCAATCAGACGAACAGCGGCCTGTTTTTCGTCAATATAAAAACCACCATTCGGACCTTTCACCGAAGAAACTATTTCCTGCTTGCTCAGCGATTGCATGATTTTGGCTGTAAATGGCTCCGGCGAATCAATTTCGGCAGAAAGCTCACGAATACTCACCTTGACACCGTCGTTCATTCGGGTGGCCAGATAAATCAATGCCCTGATGGCGTATTTACATGCGTTTGATAACATTTCGTATTTTGAAAATTATTGACAAAGTTAGGCTTTAATCTCTTTTTCCAGTAAAAGTGTTTTTGGAAAAAGTATGTTGTTTTCGAGATGAATGTGCCGGTGAAGATCTCTTTCAAAAGCTTCTAGTTTGCGCAATGCCACCAGATAAGTATTGCAGGCATCTTCCGGTATGGAATAATTACTGGTTAGTTTTGCCATTTCCCGGAAACGGTCGCCTTCTGTAACATGTTCATCCATCATTTCATTCATTGGATTTTCTGAGGGATCAATGACAGGATTTTCCATTTTTTCAGCTTGTTTCTGATACTGCAGAAGCTCCTTTATGTAGGGAAAGAGTATCACTTCTTCCTTTTCCATATGATGCATAAGCGCCTCGGAGGATTCAACAAACAGATTTTTTACTGCTATCAGCTCCGGGTGATTTCCGCCATGAACTTCAGCTATTTTTTCGAGATAGGTTTTCAACACAGGAATTTCGCTTTTTACGTACCGATGATGCGTATTAAGGATATAGTCAGCCAGAAAATCTAATTCCCAGTCATTATAGATATGCTCCGTTCCGCTTTTTGTTTGCTCGAAAATATTCAGTTCCTGTATGATTTGGTCGAGTTGAATGTTTTTCTGCCGGCAAGCAACATCCAGCGCAATTTGACCTCCGCAGCAGAAATCAATGCCATGTTTGCGGAATACTTCCGAGGTGCGGAAGTCTTGTGTTACTATTTCTGAAATTGTAATATTTTGGTAATCCATTGTATTTTTCTTTAAGATTAGACTGCAAAAATATTAAAAAAAGAATAAAAGACAAGTTTATCTTAAATTATTTTCAGAAATTATTTTTGGACAAAAAGAAAAGCCCGGACTTTTGTGCCTTATTGTTTCAATATTTCAATCAGTTCTTTGTTTATGTAGAGTGTTTCTCTCCCAACTTTTTGAGATTCCAAAACTCCAATTTCTTCTAGTTCCCTTAAGTATCTTGATGCTGCCTTTCTCTCAACACCAAGCCTGTTTACTACAAAATCAATTTTCGAGTAGGGTTGTTCAAAAAGTAACTCGACAAGTTCTTTTCTATAAATCTTAGGCGATTCTTTTTGAACTTTAGTTATTGCTTTATCCAATTGGTTCTTAATGTTAGTAATTCTCAGAATAGTATTTTTCGATGTACTTTCAACCGCCTTTAGCATAAACATAATCCAGTCCTCCCATTTTCCATCATGATTTGTTCTGTTTAACAAACGATAATAGTCTGGTTTGTTATCAATTATAAATGAACTTAAATATAAAATCGGAACATCAATCAATTCATTTAGGATCAGGTAGAGGATGTTTAGAATTCTGCCCGTTCTTCCGTTACCATCGTAGAATGGGTGAATACTCTCAAATTGATAATGCAATATGGCTAGGTTTATCAAAGGTGATAAATCATGATCGATCTTGTTGTAATGGCGGATAAAATTTGTCAACAGCTCCAGAATTTCGGTTTTATCCTGTGGTGGCGTATAAACAATTTCTCCTGTTTTGTCATTTTTGAGAACAGTCCCGGGCATACTTCTGATACCTGCTGTATTATCAACTAATTCTTGTTGAATACTTATGATATCATTAACCCTTATGAATCCTTGTTTTTTAACAATGTCAAATCCTGAGAATATTGCTCTTCGATAGTTTACAACTTCTTTTGTTTCAGCAGATATGTTTGACTTGTTAACAGTCAATGCTTTATACAGCTCATCTTGTGTAGTTATAATATTTTCAATTTCAGAGCTATCTTTTGCTTCTTGAAGTACAATTGCATTGATCAGCATTGCCTGATTAGGTATTGTCTTTGCGATGCCTTTTAGTTCCGCTAAAGCTGCTGTTGATTTGTTGGTCTGTCTTAAAATTTCAATTGTCTCCACTTTTTCTCTTGGCGGTGGAAGCAATTCGAGTTTGAAACGTGGTGTATTTTGTCCCATATTCTTTTTATTTGTCCCAAAAATACAAAAATTGGTACAAATAATAGCAACTACAGTATTTTTTTTACATGAAACCTTTCTCAAAAAGAAATGATTTTTCAATCTTCTACAGCCCCATCCCTGCTTCCATGATTAAAAAAACATCTCCATCATTGGAATATGAAGCTCCAATGTGCTTTTGAGCATGAAAATTGTGCCAAAGTGAATTATAGATGAATCCAAAAGCTGTAATGGTATAATGCCGAAGGTTATAAATGTTAGGCCAATTGAGTGAGCGAAAAATGGACTATTACATTTCACCTTTCGGTATTAGACATGTGTTTTCTAAAAATCTCCCTTTTTGCTATCTCCCATGAGATTGAATCACTGAAAATCGTTGGTTGGTAATTTTGCCCACAGAGGACAAAAATAAACTTGGGTTACAAGGTTTGTTTAATATGATCAGCAAACTTAAAGCTTTTGCAACGTGCCTTAGTGGGTAAAACAAACCCTACCTTACTACCAGCTTCTCCACCATCCACCTTTCTCCATTCCAAACCCTTACTAAATACAAACCCTTGGGTAAGTTTACGGTTTCTATTTTATGAAAGTTGCTGGTTGGTTGTGCCTTGTATAGCTGCCTGCCTGAAGAGCTGTACAGCTCAATTCTTACCTTTTCAAGCACTATGTTTTCAGATAGTTGCAGCCATGTTTCGAATGTGGCCGGATTGGGATACAATTTTACACCACCTTCTTCATGGGCTTCGAGACCTGTTGTCCAGTCAATAAAGCAACTGTCATACGACATGTATAGATTTAAATCATCTTCGTAATAGCACAACAAATCAAGCGAGAAGGAGATGGTTGCCAATTGACTGCAACCCGGAAACAGCATTCCGTTCATGCTTCCTATTCCCTCAATCCATAGATCCGCTTCTTGTGCATTATCACCGATGGGCTCAAGATACCATGTTTTTCGCACTTCATCGTTCAATAAGTTAACTGTACCTGTTGAAATGACCTTAAAGGTATTCGAATTCCATGTGCAATGATGCAAGCCAAATATTTCGGTAGTGTCGCCTGTCTCAAGTGAAAAGTCATAAAGCAATCTGTCTTTTGGCGGATAAAACAGCGCAAAGTTTTCTCTGAAATAAACTTTCTTTTCATCAATAACCTCTCTGATATATCCGTTAACACCCGCAGGATAAGCACCATCGCTATATCCGGTATTGACAACTTTTCGATAGACTGTATCGTTGATAAGGGTATCATTTGCTGTGATGTGCAACTGCAATGTGTTCATTGTTGCCACGGAACCACCATAAGCGTATGAAGTAATCATGATATTCCACTGTTTACTACCTTCAAGAAATGGCTTATAGGTTTGACCATAAGAGACAGAAAACAGCAAAAACATTATGGTCAGCAATAATAGCGTTGGTCTGATTAATCGTTTCATAATGATATATTTTTTGGTGAAATTAATGAATTCTTTAATTAAAACCGATGCTGTTAATAAGCTGTTGCCCGGTTTGCTTTTATTATTTTTTGCGTGTAAGTGGTTGATTTTGTTTGAATTTGCAGCAGGTAAATACCTAAGGGCAAGGAGGATATATCTACCTGAAAAGTACCATTACCCGACTGGTCAAACTGTTGTGATTTATGGCATAATCCCTTCGTATCATAGATCATCATTTCAACCGGACTTTGAGTATCGGAAATTTCAATGGTTATCTTGTCATTGGCAGGGTTGGGGTAAACCTTTAGACTTCTATCATTCGCTTCCAGCTCTTTTGTCCCAACAATAAAGGGGCAAACTGCATCGGGGCAATAATACTCTAATCTTAAATTCCAGACATAGAATGATTTGACAGGCGTAAACATTGATTCCCAAAGCCCGTAACTAGAACCAATCCCCTCATACAATCTGCCCCACGAGCAATCGCCTGCAACCTCAAACCATCGGGTGTAAATGCCAAACACATTAGATTGGCCCGTTGAATAGATGTTGACCTCTCCACACCCTTCAGGAATTGTACAAAAATGATTAATTGTATCTCCAACATTCAGCGAAAAATCGTACATCAAAGCCTCCATGCCGGACGGACATCCACTGTAATAATGAACTTCGGTATCTAAACGAATACCGAAAACCTGATGAGTCAGCGTATCTTCTCTCATCAACCCAAACAAAACATAGGGTGAAACGGCTTGGAAAGGTGGCTGTTTTCCATACTTTGATTCAAGAAAACGATGGTATATTTTTTTGTATAAAATGTTTTCGACCAAAGTGTCGCCCTGGGCAAAATATTCCCATCTATCGTCATCACTAAAGGGAGTACTAATATCGTCCCAAACGACTATCCATCGCACACTATCTTGCAATATGGGACGGTAAGTCTGCGCCTCAATAGTTTTTGCAGCAAAAAGTGCTGAAAACAGGAAAATCAAACCTAAGATTCTTTTTGTCATCATTGAAAAAATTAATTGATTAATAAATTTTTTATGATTGTGTTTCATTCACCAGCCGCCCGGCCCACATCAAAAAACCTGACGGCCTAAAACCTGATAAATTTATTCTTCCCCAGACAAGAAATGTCTTTGTTTGTGTGCAAAGGCAGGCATGTATCTTCAAAATCTCTGATAAAAGGAGTGCAACAGACTGCAAAGTCAATAATCCAACCACAGTTAGCCAGCCCCAAAAAATCAATAGTATCAAGGGTTTTGAGACTTTGCAGCGAAATGTTGGATGATTGTTTCAACTTTGTTTGTTTCTTTGACAATATTACAAACTTCAGGGCAGAAAAGCAAAGAGAATAGGTAAAAGTTAAAAGAGAAAAGTAGAAAGTGGAGATTTTGGCAGATATACTATCAATCAACGACAGATAAAATTTAGTCAAAAGGAAAAGGGTGTTT
>JAGXRB010000097.1 GCA_018336075.1 Bacteroidota bacterium | reverse complement strand
GTTGTCCAACCAGGATTCGAACCTAGACAGGCAGAACCAAAATCTGCAGTGCTACCGTTACACCATTGGACAATGTTTCTTTATCGAAACGGGCTGCAAAAATATATAATTTCTGAAAGCCTTGCAATATGTAGTCACAAAAAATATTAAATTTATTTTCAAATCAATAGTAAACAAGTGTTTGCGATTTTTCAGATTGATTTTCAGATTCGTTTTTCAGTCATTTTAAACGAAAATCAACCAAATATTTTAGTTTTATTAAGAAAATTAATTAATTGAAAAGAGTAAAATCCAAACCAAATTTGGATTTTAAATGTATTTTTGCGAATTATTCAAAACAATTTGCCCTGAGATAATCTTCTGTTAAAAAATTGATATAATGAATTTTAAGAAACTTAATGATTTAACCGGATGGGTTGTGTTTATTATCGCAACCACGGTTTATTTTCTTACGCTTGAACCAACAGCAAGTTGGTGGGATTGCGGAGAGTACATTTCGACTGCCTACAAACTACAGGTTGGACACCCTCCGGGGGCACCGCTTTTTCAAATGATTGGCAGGTTTTTCAGTTTATTTGCCTTTGGGGATGTCAGTAAAGTGGCACTTATGATGAATGTGATGTCGGCGCTATCAAGTAGCCTGACGATTTTATTCCTTTTTTGGTCCATCACAATGCTTGCAAGAAAGTTTATGATGCAGGGTGATGATGCAAATATCAAAGGAAATCAATTTGCAGTGCTCGGAGCAGGTGTTGTGGGAGCTTTAGCCTACACTTTCAGTGATTCCTTCTGGTTTTCTGCAGTGGAGGGTGAGGTTTATGCCATGTCGTCATTTTTTACAGCAGTTGTTTTTTGGGCTATTCTTCGCTGGGAACGTGTTGCTGACGAACCACATAATTTCCGTTGGCTACTCTTCATAGCTTATCTTATCGGCTTGTCTATCGGTGTGCACATGTTGAATCTTTTGGCTATTCCGGCGATTGTGTATGTGTTTTATTTCAAAAAATATAACCCAACACTTAAAGGCTTCATTCTTTCTGGAATTATTTCGGTTGCAATTCTTGGCTTTATTATGAGTCTGATTATTCCGCAAGTTGCTAATCTGGCCAGTAAGTTTGAGCTATTTTTTGTGAACACCCTCGGAATGCCTTTCAATACCGGAACCTTAGTTTATTTTACCCTACTTGTAGCAGCAATTGTATTAGGTATTAAATATACCCGCCGAAAAGGGCTTGTTGTTCTCAATACTTCAATTCTTGCTTTCATGTTTATCCTCATTGGTTATTCCTCTTTCTTTATGATTGTTATAAGGTCGAATGCCAATACACCAATAAATGAAAATGAACCCAATGATGCTATCTCTTTGCTGGCTTACCTCAACAGGGAGCAGTATGGTGACTGGCCTTTGCTTTACGGACAATATTACAGTGCGCCGGTTGTCGATTATAAAGACGGTTCACCAGTTTATGTCAAAGATAAAAATTTAGGAAAATATATCATAACAGACTACCGCAGAAGCACTAAGCCTGTATATGATGATCGTTTCACAACGCTCATGCCGCGTATGTGGAGCAATCAAAAACAGAGTCATATCAGCATGTATAAACAATATGGGGGTGGACAGGGAGTTCCGGTGCGTGTGACCAAAAGTGATGGCAGCAGCGAGGTTATATATCGTCCAACCTTTGGTGAAAACCTTAAGTTTTTCTTTAGTTATCAAATCTCGCATATGTATTTCCGCTATTTCATGTGGAATTTTGCAGGACGGCAAAATGATGTCGAAAGTCAAGGGGAGTTTGATAATGGAAACTGGATTAGCGGTATAAATTTCATTGATTCGATGCGTTTGGGTGATCAGAGTAACTTGCCTGAAAGCATGAAAAACCCTGCAAGAGCCAGATTTTATTTTCTGCCTTTGCTACTTGGTTTGGCAGGGTTATTTTTTCATCTGAAAAAGCATGAAAAGGATACCTGGATCGTATTCCTGATGTTTATCATGACGGGATTGGCAATTATTGTTTATCTCAACCAGACTCCTTATCAGCCTCGTGAAAGAGATTATGCTTATGCGGGATCTTTTTATGCTTTTGCGATTTGGATTGGTTTTGGAGTGCTCTGGCTATACGATTTGATTTCAAAACTTTTGAAGAAACCGGCATTCTCTGCAATTGCAGTCACGCTGGCATCTTTAGTTCTGGTGCCCGGCATAATGGCTATTGAAGGTTGGGAAGGCCATAATCGTGCCGGCAAAACTCCAGCCCGTGATTTTGCGATGAGCTATATGGCACAATGTGCTCCGAATTCCATTCTTTTCACCAACGGTGACAATGATACTTTCCCGTTGTGGTATGTTCAGGAGGTAGAAAACTTTAGGACTGATATGCGGGTTGTAAACTATATGCTTGCATCCGGTGATTGGTATGTACATCAATTGGCAAAGAAAGTATATGAATCAGACAGGTTGCCACTGACATTAACTCCTGAGCAATACAATAAAGGTATAAATGAATATACACCGGTGCTTGAGCGTATTCAGGGGCCTGTTGAACTCAAGGAAGCAATTCAGTTTATTGCTGATGATCGTGACCAGACAAAAGTTCCGTTGCAATCAGGTGAGCGAATTAATTACATGCCTACACGCAAGCTTAAACTCACAGTGGATAAAGAAGCTGTTATTCGAAGCGGTACTGTTCCTGAAAGTATGCATCACCTTATTGTTGATGTGATTGAATGGGAAATAAGTCAAAATGGTTTGTATAAAAACGATTTGATGCTGTTGGATCTTATCTCTTCCAACAATTGGGAGCGTGCGATTTATTTTGCCAATCCAAACAGTGTCAGCAAGGTGTTTAACGTGGATAAGTACTGCCACATGGAAGGCGTAGTTTATCGTTTTATGCCTGTGATTGCACCTGAATATTATCGCAATATGGGTGGCGTTTATTCAGAGGGTTCATACGACCTGCTTGTAAACAAAGCCAGTTGGGGAAATCTCCACGATCCAAAAGTAACAATAGACCGCGAAAGTTATCGCAATTCTGCTTTGGCAAAACAAAGCTATATGCGACTGGCACAGGCTTTATTGAATGAAGGAAAAGCCGACTCTGCCGTTGTTGTGCTTGATAAGAGTCTGGAATTTTTCCCTCATAGTAAGATCACTTTTGATTACTATATGCTTCCATGGGTTGATATTTATTTTGAGGCAGGAGCTCCTGAAAAGGCTGTTTCTGTTATTCGTCTGCTTTCAGATCGATACCTGGATGATCTCAGATATTATACAAGTCTGCAAGGTAAATTTGCCAGTTATTATGACAACAATATGCAGGAAGCATTGGCCGTAATTCAACGCCTTTCGGAGATAGCACGTCAGCGAAACCAAACTGAATTGCAAAAAGAACTCGAGGAGGCACTTACATCTCAGCTAAACCTTTTTGGCTTCGAATAAACACTTTCAGTGAATAAAAAATCCCCTGAACTTTCAAGTTCAGGGGATTTTTTTTTAATATTCTCTAACGATCGATTTTCTATCTAGACTGAATTTGTCTTTTTCTGAATCCATTGTACCATATCCATGCACCAGCCAAAACAAAAGGTATACTGAGCCATTGACCCATATTTAAAGCCATTGAAGCTTCAAAACCAACCTGAGGTTCCTTAAGAAATTCGATCAGAAAACGTGAGCCGAAAATCAACATGAGAAACCATCCAAAGATAAATCCGGGTTGTTTGTTGCCTATATCGTGTTTGAAAAAGCTGCGGTAAAGAAAAAAGAAAGTCGCTAAATAAACGAGTCCTTCATATATTTGTGTGGGGTGTCTTGGGTCGCCATTAAGGGCTGGGTCATAGTATCGGATAAACTGAAAAGCCCAGGGTAGATTTGAAACATGACCAAAAATTTCGGAATTCATAAGGTTACCCATTCGGATGAAAAAGCCAGCAAGTGCAACAACAATTACAACTCTGTCAAGCGTCCAGATGATTGTTTTCTTATGCTTTTTTGAGAAGAAATGCAAAGCGATAATGATTCCAATGGCAGCACCGTGACTTGCCAGGCCACCTTCCCAAACTTTGAGGATGTCAAGTGGATTGGCCAAATAGTATGCAGGTTCGTAAAAAAAACAATGACCCAGCCGCGCTCCAACAACTGTTGCAACGAGCATATAGGTTGACAATTCATCAAGCACCTCGTATTTAATTTTTTCGTAACGAAACACTTTTTGCATGATGATATAGCCTACAACAAAAGAAGCTGCAAAAAGCAATCCGTACCAACGCACACCATTTCCGCCAATTAATGGAAGCCATTCGGGAAACTGAAAAATTTCGGGAGATACATCCCAAACGATATGAAGTAACATAGTGTTTTTTTTACAAAGATAAAAAGTTTAAGGACGCACGAACAATCGATAATCAATTGCCCAACTGTGCAGCAAATGTAATTATTGATTCTGTTTTTTTTGAAACTAATTTGATCAAAATGTTAAGATTCGAATCATTTTAGTGCATCAAAACATTTTGATACAACGCTTTTAAATTTTCCTGATTTTTGATATTATCTTCATTCCAAATCTAACCAGCAAGGGCAAACGATTGATCTGGATGCCGGGGTAAGTCGTTTCTTTACTGCCAAAACCTTTGTAATAGCGCGCAAGATTAGGATTGTCTGAGCCTTCAAAATCGAAGACAAAATGGCCGGGAGAAAACTCCTTTATTACCGAATCGATCAGGAAACTGAGTGCATGTGTTTCACGTCCTGTTTGGTTTGTTCCTGAAAAAAGAAAGACTATTTTACCATGACTTTTAACGAAGATAGCACCGGCACAAAGTTCATTATTTGGTGTATAAGCACCATAAACCATTGCCTGACTTCGGTATATTGCAGCATAAACCAAACTCACTAGTCTTTTATATTCATGGCTGTTCCAATGACTGATTGTACGACCTCGGTTTTGACGAAAAAGTGTAATAATTTCCTCAGGGCCAATATTTTTCATGAGCGTCAGATTGGCTTCACCGGCTTTTTTCAGATTTCGCTTTGTGTTGGTTGAATACTTGCGGTAAAGTCGCTCATAAGTGTTGATTAAATCGAGCTCATGATTCAGGTGTTGATGCACCTCAAAATGCTCAGAGTCAACCTTATTATGGGTGTTAAGTTTAATTTCAATAAGGCGGTATTGTGAAGGAATGGCATTCAGAAAATTGCTAACAATAGTAGGGTTGAGGATGTTTCTTGAGTAGATTCCCAGCTGTTGTGCAAAAAATGGCTGAAATAGATAACTCATGCCGAAACGAACATTGCCTGTAAGTGGAAAAACACGCTCATAATCATCCTCAACAAGCGCTTCCCAGTTTTGATGAACTACATCCAGATACCATGACCAGCCATAGACATTGCCATTGAAGGAGTCGCGGATACATAAATCCCACTTCAATTTGTCAATCTCATTGTGCTTTAGGTGTCGAATCATGGAATTACAACTTTATGGCAAGGCTTCCAGAATTATTTTTCTGTAAATCTCATTCCAGCCTGCCCAACGCTTTGTATTGCTCAGTGTTTCATTATGCCAGAGTGATATGAAAGTTCCATCTACTTTTTTCACTTCATTTATCAACTCAAAGGCTTTGGAAAGCGACTCTTCGGTATTGAGATTCATATAGTCGCGAAGCGTTCCGTCCATCAAAATCATCGGGTGTATTCGCAGGTTTGTTGGCAAATCATGGTCAAGATCATAAAATAGAAAACTGTTTGCAATGCCGGCTCTGAAACCCGGTTTTGATGCATAACCCATTGTGTAATCATCAGTTATATCCAGATCAATCAGCTGATGATAGGTCAATGGAAGGTTCATTCTGAGAAAATGTTGCCGACTTTGGGTAACATCCTGATTGAGAATCTTTGAAAGTGCATCCAACTCACTTTTCAGCTTCACTTTGTTGCCAAATGATGCATAGCTAGGATGAATTCCAACCTCAGCATTGTCAGCCAGTTGCTTTATTAAACGTTGAAATGCAGGGTTTCTTACAGAAATATTTTTGTCATACTGATCGTATTCACCAAAAAGGATAAAATAAACAGGCCTCAGGTGAAATTCCTTTTGAAGTTCCAGCTGCAAGGCGAATGTGTCGTATGGATCGGGTGTTTTGTTTTGCAAAACTGAGGTACGAAGCCTTATTTCATCAAAATCACCTTTGAGCAAATCGCGCAAATATGCACCAATATTACGGTATAAACCTTTGTGCTGATAAGCCCATGCAGCATCAATATCGTATGTTGGAACGTAGGAATAGTTTCTTTTTTTTGTTTTCAAGCCCGGAAATGACTGTTCAAGTTTTTTGCCAAGCCAGTTGCACCATATGTTTACGACAGGTTTATGAAGCAGACCAAGATTTTCGAGGCAGCTGGAAGTTGCTTCAAAACGGCCATGATTGTCTCTTATGCATGGCAGATACTCTTCATAACGGCTGACATTGTAAAAAACAGCTGCAAACAAGTCGAACGGTGCAACTGTTTGCCTGTGGTAAACAGGAAAAATGGCTTTTATTTCTTCGAAATTGAATGCTTTTAATTCCTGACTGTTTATCTCACGTTCAAAGAGCAGATGACTGGCCTTAAAAAATAAGTTGTTGAAGACTGCTTCATCTCCATAGATAAATTTAGCGCCTTCGAACGCATTAAAAGTTGCACTATCTGTGGTAAGTTGAAAACTCAGACCAAGCTGCTTATCGAGCACCAGATCAAAGGTATACCGAAGTCTGTTGGTAATTTTAGGAACTAAAACAAGCAGCTGTTTCATCATGCATCAAAAGTAGCCAATTTGCTGATATTATTGCTTCAGAATGGATCGAAATTAAGGAATAAATACTTTAGCATCATCAATCATTTTTTTATTTCAACAATTTTTGATAGCTATCCATAGAATTGCATTGATAGTTATGAACTTAAAATCCTCAATGGTATTATTATCCGAGACAAATTTTTTCTATGCTCCCGGCGCAAAGTTCAACAATAATTTTATCTCAGTTTTTGTTTTAGACTGGTTTCATTTTCTTTGCCTGTCAGCGTGAAGGCATCGTTTTTTTTGTAATTTTGAGCAATATTATATCCCTTTTTCATGGACAATTTTATTGTTTCTGCCCGCAAATACCGCCCCGCAACTTTTGATATGGTTGTTGGTCAGTCTGCCATTACTTCAACACTGAAAAATGCTATTCGCAATAATATTCTGGCACAGGCTTTCTTGTTTACAGGCCCGAGAGGTGTTGGTAAGACAACCTGCGCACGCATTATGGCTAAAACGATCAATTGTCTTAATCCAACGCCCGAAATGGAAGCATGCGATCAGTGTGAGTCATGCGTTTCTTTTCGCAATTCTGCCTCATTCAACATTCATGAGCTTGATGCCGCTTCAAACAATTCTGTTGATGATATCCGAAACCTTGTCGATCAGGTGCGTATACCTCCGCAGGTTGGAAAATATAAGATTTATATCATCGATGAGGTTCATATGCTCTCATCAGCGGCTTTTAATGCTTTTTTAAAAACCCTTGAAGAGCCGCCGGCTTATGCGAAGTTTATTCTCGCAACAACCGAAAAGCATAAAATTATTCCAACAATCCTTTCGCGCTGTCAGATTTTTGATTTTAAAAGAATCACCGTGGAAGATATTGTCGGACATCTTCAGTATGTAGCCGATAAAGAAGCTGTTATTGCTGAGTCTGATGCCTTAAGTGTTATTGCCCAAAAAGCTGACGGAGCATTGCGGGATGCCCTTTCAATCTTTGACCAGATGGTCAGTTTTTCGGGAAACAGCATCACTTACAAGGATGTGATTGATAATTTAAATGTGCTCGATTATGAATACTATTTCAGGATAACAGATACAATGTTAAGTTGCCTGACATCTGATACGCTGCTTATTTTAAATGATATCATTGATAACGGTTTTGATGGACAGCATTTCATTAACGGGCTTGGCAGTCATTTGCGAAATCTACTTGTTAGCAAAGACGCAGCAACGGTAAAACTACTTGAAGTGTCTCAAAGTCTTCGTGATCGTTATGCCAACCAGGCTGCACAGTGTCCGGCTGATTTTCTCCTTAAAGCATTGAATATTAGCAATCAATGTGATTTGAATTATTCCAGAAGCAACAACAAAAGACTCCTTATAGAGATTTCACTTTTGCAGATTTGTGGAATAATGAATCAAAGTGCACCATCTGCAAATCAAACGCAAACAGCATTGGCTAAACCCAATGTTTCGGCAACTGCATCTCATTCAGTGCCAGCAAAACCAAATGTTTCTCCCGCAATGAATGTGCCTCCGCAGCAGAAACCAACATCACCTGCCTATTCAAATGAGCCTGCAAAGGAGGTGTCTGAGAAAACTCAACCTGCAAATTATGTAAGTGAAGTAGGGCTTTCGAAGCCAAAAACTATCCGAACCATCTCAATCAGTGAAGCAGAGAAACCAAAAGTTGTTGAGGAGGTTGAAGAAGTTGTCATTGAAACTTCTTTTGACAATGAACAGCTTCGTGCTGCCTGGAAAGATTTTGCGGAGACCTACAAAAGCACTTCACCCAGCTTTGCATCAGCAATGTTACGCTACCAGCCTGAGGCAGGAGCAGAGAGCAGTGTTCAGTTTCAGGTTGATAATGGCTTGGTTTTTGGCGATAAGCTTAACGTCCATGCTTTATTAGAGTACTTAAAATCAAGCCTTAAAAATAATCAAATCAAGCTTATTCCCATTGTGAAGGAAAAATCTGCAGAAATTGAAGCCTACACTGATAAGGAGAAGTTTGAGAAGATGGCAACTCATCGGCCGATGCTTCGCCTTTTCAAAGATGAATTAGGTCTGGAAGCAGAAATATAGCCCCTATCTCAAATTATAAAAGACAGAATATCAACCTTATAAGCACTTCATTTTGCGTAAGTGCCAAAGAGTTTGTTGATACGTTCGTGAAATTTATGAAATCCCTCCGGGTTTGTGTACATGAAAATACATCTTCCGGTCACAACATTGGCATCAGCGTTCTTGATAATCGAAAATGTTTCAGGTCCTTCTGAAAACTGTTGTATCCAAATGTTTTTGAAACCCTTGTCCAATGCCTCTTTCAGAAGATTATCAGTTTCAGTGTTTGGTGTAATCAAACAAATTGCTTGTGTGTCAGCGGGAAATTCACCAAGCGATTTAACGCAAGGAATGCCTTCAATAATTTCAGCCTCACGGTGAACCGGGATTACTTTGATGCCCCTTTTCAATAATTGCTTCAGCACCTCGTTGCCAAATTTTTTGGGATCACGGGAGGCTCCAATGAGACCAATATTTTTATTGGCCAGAAAATTTTCGATCTGTTGTAAATCTGCTTTCATAGTTTTTTTGAAATTGGTTAAGGTTTAAGTTTGTTTATTTATAATTGTTTCAAGAAACAACATCAAAAAAGGTACTCTTAAACTACTTCGGCCACCACAAAAGTGCTCCCGCCCACAAAAACTAAATCCTCTGATCTTGCTGCATTTAAAGCACTGAAATAGGCATCACGGACTGAATCATAAACTTTTCCTCTTAAGCCAAACTCGAATGCTTTCAGGGCGATTTCTTCAGCAGGCATTCCACGCGGAATATCAGCTTTGCAAAAATAATAAATTGCATGCCTTGGAAGCATCTGCAATAAATCATCAATGGCTTTGTCGTTTACCATGCCCAATACGAAATGAAGTTGCTTGAACTGCGTCAAACGCAATTGGAACGCCACTTCTTTTATGCCGGCAACATTGTGCGCAGTGTCTGCCACAACCAATGGACTTCGTCCCAATATCTGCCATCGGCCCATCAAACCTGTATTTCTTATGACTGCACCCAGGCCATCACGAATATCTTTCTCTTCAATGTCAAAATGCTTTTTTAACTGGTCAACAGCACACATCGCTGTAATCAGATTTTTCTGTTGATAATCGCCAAGCAATGGAATTTCGAGATGTTCCAGAAACAACAGACTATTTTTCCAAATATCAAAGCTTTGTACTTGTTTGTCGGCAGTTTCAAGCCTGTTGGCATCAAAAACAAAGTCAGCAAAAATAATCGGCGCATTTACAGCGGCAGCTTTTTCTTCAAACACAGCCTTTGTTTCAAACTGTGTCTGTCCGATGATTACTGGAATTTTCGGTTTTATGATACCTGCTTTTTCAGTGGCTATTTTTTCCAAAGTATCACCCAAAAACTGGGTGTGATCGTAACTTATGTTGGTAATTATACTCAAAAGGGGCAATACAAGGTTGGTCGAATCCAGACGGCCTCCCATGCCAGTTTCAATAATTGCAATATCAACTTTTTCTTCTTTAAAATGCTGAAATGCCATTCCAACAGTCATTTCAAAGAATGAAAGTTCCATTTTTTCAAAATCATCCTTATAAGTTTCGATAAAACCGAGCACTTTATCCTGACTTATCATTTCGCCGTTAATCCGGATTCTTTCCCGGAAATCTTTGAGATGTGGTGAGGTATAAAGGCCTGTTTTGTAACCTGCACTTTGTAAAATTGATGCCAGCATATGCGAAACAGAACCTTTTCCGTTGGTGCCTGCAATGTGTACCGATGGAAAACTCTTTTGGGGTTCGCCCAGCAATTCCAGCAATTTGGTTGTGTTGCTAAGATCAGCTTTGTATGCAGCACCCCCAATACGCTGGTACATCGGTAATTTGGCAAACATCCAGCTTAGTGTTTCTCTGTAGTCCATGCTTTCGAAAAGGATGCTAAAATAGTTAATTTTAGTTTCTTATAATAAAGGTGTAGGTGATTGTTCCTTTTTGTTGCAATGCAGCCTTGGGATCTTCGGCAAAAACAGAATTCAGCGCTGCTTTTACAGCAAGATTTCTAAGTTTGGTATCCAGGATTGTAGTTCCTCTCAAACTGACTTCGGCTCTTTGCACAACTCCTTTGCGGTCGACCCAGATGTCAACAACAACATCGCCTTGTTCACTGAAATTGCTTGAAGGCCTTTCGAGGTATTTAGCTCCCCGGCCACCCAGACTGAAAGAGGCACCATCACCCTGACCGCCCTGACCTTCGTAACGCTGTACATCGCGCAAACCATCAGGGCGACCCTGATCGCCAGGTTGGCCTGTGATTCCCTCCGAGCCAGTGCTGGTTCCTGAAGTTGATCCTCTGAAAAGAGCACGTTGATTGACTTGTGGCTCTGGCTCAGCTACAGGTTCAGGTGCAGGCGCTGGCTCTATGCGTGGTTTTTCTATTGGTTTTTCGACAGGTTTTGTTTTCGGTTTCTCAACAATTTTTTCAGGTAGGGCAGGGGCTTCTTCAGTTTGTTGCGTAACTACCTCATCTTTAACAGGATTTTCTATGACTTGTGGAACAGGCCTTGCAGCTGAAGCTGCGATTTCTTGCTTTTCAGGTTGAATCTGTCCCATGCCCTGATCGCTGTACCCAAGATTTACTTCAACGCCTTCCTCTCCGGGCAAAGGCAAAGGTGTGCGCAGGGCAAGAAAAAACAATGCCAGAAACACCAAAAGATGAACCAGGATTGTACCGGCTATGGCTTGTTTTTTATTCTTATCTATTGGCTCCATCTTTTTTGAAACAGCTTATTTACTTTGATCAGTCTGATTTATTTTACGTTAGAAAATCATTTTCTTGGCGAAGTTGCCAAAATTACTTTATGTTTTGTTTGCATTTTATTATTCACCTCATTAAGTGCATCAATCACATTGACAACATATTGCACAGGTACGCTTTTGTCGGATCTCAGTACAACAGTCCCTTCATCATCGCCGGCAAGCTGGCTTTGAAGCAGCGTGCTCAGGTCACTCTCGTTCACAGGATCTTCTCCAATAAAGTAATCATAATTATCATTAATGTAGACAGTTACTGTTTGCTTCGCCATCGTTTTGCTGTTACTTGAGGGCAATAAGAGTTTTATTGCGTTTGGTGCAACAAGTGTTGATGTAAGCATGAAAAAAATGAGCAGCAGAAAAACGATATCTGACATTGAAGCCATACTGAATGTGACACTTCTTTTATTTCTGGTTTGAATAGCCATATTAGTTTTCTTTAATCTTAGATTCTATTAACGTGCAGGTTCATGAAGCAAATCCATGAATTCTGTGGCGCGTGCCTCGAGCAAATAAACGACTTTTTCAATTCTTGACACCAGAATATTGTAGAAAATAAATGCAAGAATACCAACAATTAATCCACCTACTGTTGTGATCATTGCCTGATAGATACCTGATGAAAGCAATGCGATGTCGATGTTGTTTCCAGCCATTGACATATCGTAAAAGGCACGTATCATTCCAATGACTGTTCCCAGAAAGCCAAGCATTGGCGCTGCTCCGGCGATTGTTGCGAGGCCTGCAACGCCTTTTTCCAGTTTACTTACTTCAAGTTTTCCAACATTTTCAATGGCAGCATTAATGTCATTAAGCGGTTTCCCCAATCTTGACAAGCCCTTTGCAATCATTTGGGCAATAGGCGTTTCAGTACTTCTGCAAAGTGCCGTTGCTGCATCGAGTCGTCCTGAATGAATGTATTCTCTTATATTATTCATAAAGTTTTTGTCGTTGACCGATGCCTTCGAAATTGCCAGGTAACGCTCGATGAAAACATAAACAGCTATTATGGAAAAAATAGCCAGAACGAGCATAATCCAGCCGCCTTTCACCGCAAGATCAATAATTGAAAGTGAGATTTCGCCTTGTTGTTGCACTTCTGCTACCGTGCTACCCAGGTCGTTGGTTACTGTTTGAAGTTGTAATAGAATCCAGTTGAGCATATCTATTCCTGTTTTTATTAAATGACTGATTTCGGTGTTTTGATTTGAGTATAAACTATAAAAAATGTTTTTTATTATAAGCCATTTTTTTGATCTGGCAAATTGAGGTTGCCAGAGGAGCTGTCCTCACTGGCGCCTGTTACGCTGGCATAGCAATTTGTTTCACCTCTGAACTTTAAAACGCCCAGGAAAGCAAAAACGATCGCTTCCTTAAAATCTATAATTTCTGGTGAAGGTAGGATAATATCATGCTTGCAAAGCTGTGCTATCCTGTCCATCAGAAATTTATTTTTTGCGCCACCACCAGTAGCAAGTATTTTGGCGTGGTGAACTTGATTTGTTGCATTTGCAATTTGAACAGCGATATGTTCAGTTACTGTTCTCAGAAGCGAATCATAATCCAGGTCTGAAGTGTTGATGAAAGGTATGAATTCAGATTCAACCCATTCACGGCCAAGTGATTTTGGAAAAGTCTGACTATAATATCCAAGTCGGTTTAATTGATCAAGCAGTTCAGGGTTCAGTTTTCCGGATCTTGCATTGTTGCCGTCAGCATCAAAACTTAGTCCTTTTTTTTCTGCAAGGAAGTTAAGTGGCTGATTTGCCGGACAAACATCATATGCAATTCTGGAACCTTCAAAATCGTATGAGATATTCGCAATTCCGCCAATGTTAAGGCAAATGTCATATTGGCCAAATAGCAGCTTGTCGCCAACAGGCACTAAAGGAGCGCCCTGACCACCTTTTCTGACATCCTCTGCCCGAAAATTATTTATCGTTAAGGTTTCAGTTGCTGAGGCAATTGCTGATCCATCGCCTATTTGAAGGGTATATCCTTTTTCAGGAAAGTGAAAAATTGTATGGCCATGTGATGCAATAAGCTCAGGCTTGAGATGATGGGTTTTTATGAAAGCTTTTATTTTCTCGCCCAAAAACCTGCCATATACTTTATCTAACTCTTGTATTTCTGAGTTAGTTTTATAGAAAGCTTCAGAAAGATTTGTTTTCCATTCGTTGTTATAAGGTATTTCTTCAGATGCTAATACTTCGAAGCTCCATAAACCTTTGTTCACGTGGAAATTGCAGCAAACAATGTCGATTCCATCGAGTGATGTACCCGACATAACTCCAATAGCGCAGTATGTTTTACTGCCCAGGCTCATAAAAGTGGTAAAACTTTTTCAAGACGAATACCACGAGAGCCTTTGATAAGGACGTCATAGTTTTTTACAGGATTCTTTTCAATGTATTTGCAAAGCGCATCGGCATCTGCAAAAATATGCCAGTCGTCACCGCCGTAAACATTTTCGAAAAGAGGTCCGACCAGGATAACTTCCATAAAATCCAGATCAGTTAACAGCTTAAGGATGTTTGCATGTTCATAGTCACTTTCTTCGCCTAGTTCGAGCATATCTCCCAAAATGACTAGCGACTTATTGCCTCTCATGCTGTTAAAATTTCGGATGGCGGCTTCCATACTTACAGGATTGGCATTGTATGCATCCATGATTATCCTGTTTTTGCGCGTTTCAATCAATTGTGAGCGGCTGTTTGAAGGCGCGTAGGTGCTTACAGCATCTTCAATATCATCTTGTGAAACATCAAATAAACATCCGACTGCAATGGCCGTAAAAAGATTTTCTGCATTGTAGGTTCCAATCAGTTTTGTGGTCGTCACAGATTGCATTCCTTTATATTCCCATGCAATATGTAAAAATGGATCTGAATTGATCAGTTCAGCATAAAGATCGCTCGAAAGTTCATTTCCGAAGGTAAATCGTTTGATATTTGCAGAAAGACGATTAAGCAGCTCGTTGTCTTTGTTCACAAAAAGCAATCCCCCATTGTCATCAATGAAAGCATACATCTCGCTTTTTGCATTGATTACTCCAGTAATACTGCCAAAACCTTCAAGATGTGCTTTTCCGATATTGGTAATGATGCCATAGTCGGGATGTGCAAGAAGGCATAGTTTTCTGATTTCGCCTACATGATTTGCACCCATTTCTATAACAGCCATCTCAGTTTCAGCCTTAATTTTCAATAGGCTGAGTGGCACGCCAATGTGATTGTTTAGATTTCCTGAAGTATAAATTGTGTTATACTTTTTTGATAAGACTCTTGCTAAAAGTTCTTTGGTAGTTGTTTTACCATTTGAACCTGTAATAGCAATTACCCTGGCATTCATTTTCGACCTGTGAAGTGCAGCAAGTTGTTGCAGTGTTTCCAACACATCCTTCACTTTGATTATTTGTGCTAAATCGGGAAGAGTTTGGTCATCTACAATACTGTAAGACGCGCCATCTTCGAGTGCCTTAAGGGCTAATTTATTTGCATCAAAATTCGGCCCTTTCAAAGCAAAGAAAATGTCACCCTTTTCAAGTGTCCGGGAGTCAGTCGAAACATTGGGATGCAGTTCGAAGATTTTGTAAATGTCCTGTAAATGCATGATCTTGTTGAAAATAAAAACCCCATCATAGAACCATGACGGGGTTTGCTTGTAAATAACAATACTTTATTTTTTCGCTGTTATCGAGCTTCCCACCTTATTCATGGCACAGCGGAAACCAATGGCACTCGATGCTTCATCTTCATTCAGGAACCTGCGCACACCGGGGCTCATAAAATGAGCTCTGTCATTCCAGGAACCACCTTTGTATACGCGTGCCTTGTCACTGATCAATGTAGTTTCGCCGTAATCATACATTTTGGCCGTTGAAGTAGGATCCTCTGTGAGATCAATCCAGTCTTGCTGAATTGTTGAAGAATAATCTCCATCACGATAATTCACTGCGTAACCCCTGCGATAATTTTTCCTGTTGGCAGCTTCTTCCGGTGTGATTTCAACATATTGAAGTCTGCCGAGTGAATCTTTTTGTGCAAGTGAACCATCAGGATCTCTTTTTTTATTGACAAACACATTGCCTCTGAAAGGATTATAATCAGCAACATCTTCAAAAGAAAGCGGACGATAAACATCCAAAACCCATTCCGAAACATTGCCGCCCATATTATAAAGGCCGTAATCATTGGGCCAGTATGAACCGACTGGTGCAGGCTGTGCGGCACCGTCATTCAGACTTCCCGCTACACCCATATAGTCGCCTTGTCCACGTTTGAAGTTGGCTACAAAACTTCCCATATATTTTTTATGGTCTGTACGAAGTCCATCTCCATTCCATGGATAAACTCTTCTTTCTACAATACGCTCGTTTACAGTATTTCCGACAAGGCCTAAAGCTGCATATTCCCACTCAGCTTCTGTTGGGAGTCTGTATTTTGGAAGCATTATACCATCTTCGAAACGTACATTGCGGATACCTGAGCCGCTTGGATCAAGATCTGCTTTGCCTTCTCTTACAAGACCCTGATACTGACCGGCTAAATAAGCTTCAGTATTAAAATTATTTTCATTTTTTTGATCCGGATCAAAATCCAGAACGCCGGCTTTAATCAATAAAAGTTCATTTACACGGTCAGTTCTCCAATTGGCATAATCATTGGCCTGAAGCCATGAAACACCTACCACAGGATAATCGTGATACGATGGATGACGGAAATAGAGCTCAACCATAGGTTCATTGTATGAAAGCCTGTCGCGCCAGACAAGACTGTCAGGCAAGGCTTTTTGAACAACCTGTGGGTAATCCTGACCATATACACGGCCGAGCCAGTAGATATATTCAAGATAATCCAGATTGCTTACCTCAGTTTGATCCATATAGAATGAAGCAACTGTCACGCGACGCGGAATGTTGTTCCATTCAAACAAAAGGTCCTCATTGGCTGCACCCATAAGAAAAGTGCCGCCTTCAATGGCAACCAAACCTGGTCCAACTTTTTGTTCCTGACTTGCTGCAACTTCAAATCCACCAAACTTTGGGTCATTGAAATTCCAGCCTGTTGAACGTGAAACTTCTTTGCTGCATGATGAAACAATGAATGCAGCAAGCAGCAGCGGCAGAATGATATTCGTTTTCTTCATTTTAAAGTGTTGTCTTCTTTTAAACATTCGATCCTATAACTAAAAGGAGGGTGATTTTATTGTACGTATTGTTCTCTTTGATGCTGTATAAACGCAAAATTCCCATGCAAGTGATATTTCATGAGCACCTCCACTGCGTCCACCTAGCTTTGAAACAGTGAAATCATAGCTATATCCAAACCTGAATTGCTGATAATTTATGCCTGCAAGAATTACAACTGCATCCATATTATTAAAAGTGTGGCGAAACCATGCACCTGTAACAAAAGGATATTTATTGATATAAACACCAAGATTGAGCTGGCTAAAATCACCTTGTTGCATAAAAAGCAGATTTGGCTGAATCAACAAATCGCTTTCACGACCACCTCCAAGTAAACCTGTTGATGCATTGAGGTTGACACCAGCATGCGCAGATAGTTTTAATGGCAAAAAACTGTTTTCATTGTCATAAAATGATAGTGTTGGCTGACTCAGGTGATCTGCAGCTATACCGACAAAGTATTCATCTCTGACGCCTAAAACCATGCCCGCAGAAAAATCAACGGTATAGATTGTCGGATTCTCGGGAGGTGTCTCTGCTCCAGTTCCAGAAATATCACTGGCAAAAATAAGTTTTGACCAATTGATGCTTTCCTGATAAAATGCTGCCTTCATGCCAAAAGAAAGCATGGCATCTCTTGAAATCTGAAGTTTGTATGAATAAAATGCTCCGGCAAGTGTTCGGTTAAAAGCACCATCACCCTGCTGGTCATTCATGGCTATAAATCCAAAACCACTATTGATCGCTGATAAATTTTGATCGTATGTAATGCTGTAAGTCGTATAAGCCTTGCCAAGAGAAGGCCACTGATTACGGTAGTTTGTGTGAATTCGTCCGCACTCAGTGTTGCCTGTAAGAGCAGGATTCAGAAACAATGGGTTGGCATAAAATTGTGTGAATGCAGCATCCTGAGCGCGCACAGAACACATGCCTGAAAACAGTAAAACTACTAATAAAGATGCAACTATTTTTATCATATCAGATGAAAAACGGGCGCTAAAATTTCGTGGCAATATTACGGAAAATTTTGCACACTGAGGCTTGCTTCAGCAAAATAAGTGAACCGCAATAAATGGACTTTTTCTGCGTTCGGAAGTATATTACATAGCCATTCGATTTAGGTTCATTCCTTAAACAAAAGTTTATTTTGGTTGTTTCCTGATTGGCTGGTAAAGGCTTTTAGTGATTAAAAATGTCACGAATAATAAAAACATGATCAAGAAATTTTTATTTGTTTTACTGACTTCTCTGAACTTGCTGTCATATTCTCAACTGCCTTTTAAGACAAGTTTTATTGGTATCGACTGGCAGCCTTCAGATTCGCTTCAATTCGACGGACGTGAGATTCTCAAAAGACCTTATTTTGCAAATGCCTGGTATGAAAATGATTTATCTGTCATACCCCACTATTCAGAAAATATCTATCTGTACGATTTCAATTTGAAACCTACTGTCAATCTGTTGAATTTTGAGATTGAAACAGTTGATCCAGAGCTTCTTAATGTTGATGTTTCTAAACTTGACACCACTTTTGTTGTCAAAACAAATATAAAATCAGCGCGTGAACAATACATTCTGCATCTCCTTATTCCAGCTTTGCGATATAATTCAATAAATGGAACAGTTGAAAAGCTTCTGAAATTTGAATACGAACTTTTTCTGGAGTATGAAGAAAATCTAAAAGAGGTCACTACAGGTTTTGCTAATAATTCTGTTCTGGCATCTGGAACCTGGTATAAAGTTCGTGTAAGCAACAGCGGGATTCACCGCATTACATTTGCCAATTTACAGGCCATTGGTTTGAATCCTTCAATAATTAATCCCAGAAATATAAGAGTTTATGGAAATGGCGGAGGTGTCTTAAGTGAAAGAAATGCAGATTTCAGACATGATGATCTTGTTGAAAACCCTATTTTAGTTGTTGGTGAAGAGGACGGGGTTTTTAATCAATCTGACTATATTTTGCTTTATGCAGAAGGGCCTTTAACCTGGAAATATGACCAGCCTTCAGGTTTTTACAAACACCAAAACAATTACTACGATGACTATGCGTATCTTTTCATAACAGCGGATTTAGGTGCGGGAAAACGAATACAGACATTCAATCAACCGGGAATCGCTTCTGAAATAGTTACTGATTTTCTGGACAAACAGTTACATGAAGAGGATTTGGTTAATTTGTCAAATACTGGCCGTACGTGGTATGGCGAGTTGTTTGATGTTGTTTTAAGCCGCGACTTCAATTTCAATTTTCCCGGCTTAATTGCATCAAAAACTGCCCGTGTTGAAACTGATGTCGCCGGAAGAAATTTCGGTCCGGCTAATTTCCAGCTTTTTATTGATCAGCAATTGAAGCGCACAATGAACATCGATCCTACTCAGGTTACCGGCTATGATTATGCAAAAGGGGCTTCTGCAATCGTTGATTTTAATCCTGTAAATGATATCGTAAATGTTAACCTGAAATTCAACCGTTCAATCAATTCAGCGCGTGGCTGGTTAAATTATGTTTCAGTCAATGCGTGGAGAAATCTTGCCTTCACAGGCCCTCAGATGATATTTGGCAACACCCGAAACATTGATCAATCAGCTGTTTATGAGTACCGTTTAGCAAATTCTAACAATCAACTGAGTATTTGGGATATTACAGACCCAACAGCGGTAGTCAGAATTGAAACTTCATTACAAGGCAGCACATTGACCTTCAAAGCAGATGGAAGTTTGATGAGGAATTTCATTGCGTTTGACAACAGCTCCTATTATGCAGTTGAAGCAGTTGGCCCTGTTGCCAACCAAAACCTTCATAGTGTTCGTGATATTGATTACCTGATTATAACCCATCCGGATTTTTTAGATCAAGCCAATCGTTTGGCTGATTTCCACAGACAACAGAGCGGATTAGAAGTCTATGTTACTATCCCTGATCTTATATATAATGAGTTTTCGTCAGGCTCTCAAGATGTTACAGCAATTCGTGACTTTGCAAGAATGCTCTTTTCTGAGAGTAGTCCCGGACGCAAACTACGGTATCTCTTGTTGTTTGGCGATGCTTCTTTTGATTACAAGGACAAGCTCACCGGAAACACCAATTTTGTTCCAACATACCAAACTCTGGCCTCTTTAAATCTGGTTAGTTCGATTGCAACAGACGATTACTTTGGGTATCTGGATCTTAATGAAGGCAATAACGACAGTAGTTTGCTTGATATTGGCATTGGCCGTTTTCCTGTTTCAACATTGGAACAGGCCCGTCAGATGGTAGATAAAGTTTTTCGGTATGTAGCGAGAAATGAAGAAACGATGAGCCCCTGGCGCAATGAAATAACTTTTGTTGCAGATGATGGAGATTCAAATCAACACCTGCGTGATGCCGAAGCGTTGGCAGGACTTATTTCAACCGATTATCCGGCTTTTAATCTTAATAAGATTTACCTCGATGCATATAAGCAGGTTGCTACACCAAGCGGGCAAAAAGCGCCTGAGGTAAACGAAGCCATCACTAAACGTATGGAAAGGGGTACGCTCATCATGAACTATTCCGGTCATGGTGGTGAAGTTGGTTGGACGGAAGAAAGAATTCTTGAAATCGCTGATATTATTGCCTGGAGAAATCGCGAGAAAATGCCTGTTTTTATTACAGCTACCTGTGAATTTTCCCGTTATGATGATCCGACACGATTATCAGCCGGCGAAATGGTCTTTCTCAATCCGGACGGAGGTGCAATCGCAATGTTTACAACAGCTCGCGCGACTTATGCCTCTACCAACCTGCGTTTGAACAGAGCCATTTTCAACAACAATATTTTTATCCGGGAAAATGGTGAATTTCCTCGTTTTGGTGATGTAATCCGCCGGTCAAAACTTACAGGCGATGCGAATGACAGAAAATTCGTGCTTCTTGGTGATCCTGCGCTTGCATTGCGTTTTCCACCGAATAAAGTACTTACATCTCATATCAATGGTGCAGCTGTTGGTGCTGTACCTGACACACTCAAAGCGCTGGATCTTGTAACAATTAAAGGTTTTGTAGCCGATAGCTGGGATCAACCAATCAATAATTTCAATGGTATACTCTATACCACAGTCTTTGATAAGGCCAATTCTGTTTCAACGTTTGGAGACCAAAGTGCTTCTACGTCTTTTATTGTAAGAAACAGTATTATATATAAAGGTGCAGTTGAAGTTGTTGATGGTCAGTTTGAATTTTCATTTATGATGCCAAAAGATATTTCTTATCGTTTTGGTCAAGGAAGAATAAGCTATTATGCCACAGATTATGAGATAGATGCTCAAGGATTCTTTGAAGATTTTATTGTTGGAGGATTCAGTAATAATGTTGTCAATGACGATAACGGACCTGCAATTAGACTTTTTATAGGAGATACAACTTTTAAAAGCGGTGGGTTTACAAGTGAAAATCCTGTTCTGCTTGCGCTGCTTTCCGATGAAAGCGGTATCAATACAACAGGCGCAGGCATTGGACATGATATTGTTGCAACCTTGACAGGCGCCACCGAAAGGTATGCTGTTCTAAATGAATATTATGCGGCTACAATCAACAAAAATTCTGAAGGCGTTGTAACATTTCCGTTCTTTAATCTGAATTCTGGCAGGCATACGCTTACACTTAAAGTTTGGGATATTTTAAATAATTCTGGTTCAGCAAGCATCGAGTTTGAAGTGATCCCCCGAAATCAAGTCACCATCGATGAGCTTTATAATTATCCAAACCCGTTTATGGACGATACCTGGTTTGTTTTCAGACACAATCAGGCGAATGAAATAATTGATGTTGAAATTAAAATATACAATACCAGCGGACATCTGATGAAAACCCTTAATGCGGATAACCTTAGCAATAGTTCCCTTAGCAATCCAATCCGATGGGATGGCAGAACTGATGCAGGACAACGAATTGCAAAAGGTTTGTATATTTACCGCCTGATTGTAACCAATAAAGATGGTGTTCAAACGGAAAAAAGATCTAAACTTATCAACTACAAGTAGATGATATTTAATTATTTAAATAGTTGTATAAAATGTTTTTCGACATCAATTAAGCTGAAGCACAGCTTCCTCTTTCTGGTATTATCATTTCTGGGCTTATCAGTTTTGGCTCAAAACCAATCTATTGAATTTACGATTAATTGGGGTCCAAATGAATCAGTAAGATTACGGAATGGCTCAGTTTCGGAGAGTATCTGGTTTGAAGACGCAGTTACAAAATCATCAACAGGACTTTTGCCATGGTTTGAGTTGGAACTATCCGTTGAAGATGGTTTTAAACCTGAAAACATACAGTTTACTGCTTTGAAATCGATTGCCTCAAATTCGACTGAAAATAAGGGTTTGTTGGACTTTGAATCAATTCCCAATGAAATCGAATGGCATCTGAAAGAGACAAAAACAGATGGTAAGATCAAATATTCTCTACTCATTCTGCCCGTTCGAATAGTTAATGGTTCACTTGAGAAGTTGATCGAGGCTGAAGTGAGTTTTGAACCTAAAGAATTTATTGACGCGCAAGAGGATGCGGTTTTATTGACTTATGCAGAAAATTCTGTGCTTGCCAATGGACATTGGGTAAAAATGGGAATTACTGAAACCGGCATTTACAGAATTGGTTACAACGATCTTAAGGCAATGGGTTTCAATCCTGATGTGATTGACCCGCGAAATATTGGGATTTTTGGCAACGGTGGACGCATGTTGCCTGAGCAAAATAACCATTTTCGCTATGACGACTTGTTTGAAAATGCAATTAAAGTCGTAGGCGAAGAAGATGGAGTTTTTAATACTGAGGATGAAATACTTTTTTACGCGCAAGAGCCTGTGATCTGGAATTATTCTGGTTTTAGCAGCCGTTTTATTCATGTTGCTAATTTTTACACTGATACAACTTTTTATTTTCTCACAGTTAACCCTGAAGGCACAAGAAAGCGCATCCAAACAAAAGAACAATCTGAACTGCCTGCTAACAAAGAGATTGATATTTTTCTTGACAGAATTCATCACGAAAATGACCTGGAAAACCTGATCCACTCTGGAAAGGAATGGTTTGGAGAAACTTTCAGCCGCAATGAGCCATCACTTGCATGGAGTTTTAATTTCCCAAACAGGGTGACAGAACGTCCTATCATGTTTAACACGCATTTTGCCGGCAGATCGATAACGGAAAATATTTTCTTCAATGCAACAGCTAACGGTCAAACGCTGTTTGAGAATGTGATGATAATGCAGTTGAGCGCAAACAATGCCACTTATGCAAGAGATATCTTTCAGTCGATAAGCTTTTATGATGATTCAGATCAGATTAATCTAAATATCTTTTTATCAGCTCAAAGCGATAATTCCAAAGGCTGGTTAAACTATTTCAGATTCAATGTCTGGCGATATCTCAAATTTGCCGGCACACAGCTTCAATTCAGAAATCCTGAATCCGTTGGGTCAAATACAGTAAGTAATTTTAAAATTCAGGATATTAATGCAGCACTTGAGCTTTGGGATGTTACTCAGCCACTTCTTCCTTCTTTGCAAGCTTTTGAAGTAACAAATAGTGAATTGCAGTTTAAAGTTAAGACAGATTCATTGCGCGAATATATTTTATTTGGTTCATCAGATACCAAAAGCGTTGTATCATTCAGGTCGGTTCCAAACCAGAATCTTCACAATATCAGTGCTTGTGATATGCTGATTATAGCACATCCGGATTTTATTTCTCAGGCAGAAGAGATTTCCGATATTCACTTGCAGGATGATGGTCTTGAAAGTGTAGTCGTCAATATCAAAGATATTTACAACGAATTTGGCAGTGGTTCACAAGATGTGACTGCTTTAAGAGATTTTGTGCGGATGGTATATCAAAAGTCAGGTCAGCAGCTAAAGTATCTTTTGCTTTTTGGATCAGCATCTTATGATTATAAAGATAGAATTCCAAATAACACAAACTTTATTCCTACTTATCAAAGTACTGGCGCTTTGGTCGAAACACAGAGTTTCGTAAGTGACGATTATTTTGGTTTGCTTGATGCTAATGAAGGTCAGGAAATGGACGGATTACTTGATATTGGCATCGGTCGTTTTCCTGTAACAACGCAATCGGAGGCGAATGCGATGGTTAATAAAGTAAGACATTATCTGGCTTCTCAGCGAAGTCAAACGGGTGAATGGCGCAATAATATTCTTTTTGTAGCGGATGACGGTGATAATAATTTGCACTTTCAACAAGCTGAGACGCTTGCCACAATAGTTGACACTGCTTTTATCAGTATGAATGTCAGGAAAATTTATCTTGATTCATATAAAAGGGTTTCTGTTGCCGGTGGCTTTAGATATCCTGATGCAAATACAGCATTTGTCAATCAATTAAATGAAGGAACACTCATCGTAAACTATACCGGTCACGGAGGTATTGCAGGGCTTTCAGATGAAAGAGTCTTTACAGGCTCTGATATTGCAGCATTGAATAATTTCGACAGAATGCCATTTTTTATCACAGCAACCTGTGAATTCAGTCGTTTTGATAACCCTGCTTTTGTTTCGGCCGGAGAACAACTTCTGCTCAATCCGGTTGGTGGAAGTATTGCTATTATGACCACTACCAGACTTGCTTTTGCGCATTCCAATTTTGCGATTAACCGCCGGATTTACTCTTCTTTGTTTTCAGCAGGTAAACAAGAAATACGACGTTTAGGCGACATCATCAGGCTTAGTAAAAATCCAACCAATACCTATGTGTACAACTTTGTTTTGCTTGGAAATCCAGCGCTGCGATTGAAATACCCTGAATATAAGGTGGAGCCGATCAGGTTTAATAACCAGGTGCTTCCTCATGATGGCGACACACTCGGCGCTATGTCAGAGATTTTCATTGAAGGACACATTGTAGATGCCAATGGAGTTCTTCGCGATGATTTCAATGGATACATCTATCCAAAAATGTTTGATAAAAAAGCTGTTTACAGAACGCTGGCCAATGATGCATCGAGTCATTCAACAAACTTTTCTTATTTTGACAAATTGCTTTTCAAGGGCAACTCAACAGTTGTAAAAGGTAAATTTGAAATCAGATTTAAACTCCCCAGAAATATTGCTTATCAGTTTGGACAGGCCAAAATAAGTTTTTATGCAGTGGATACAATCAATTTCAAGGATGCTGGTGGCTACTTCAACCAAATGATTGTTGGCGGTACTGATGAATCTATAACCATCGACAATAATGGACCTGCAATAACACTTTATGCCGATAATCCAGCATTTAATGACGGCGATTATTTAGCAACTGATCCGGTTATATATATCAGATTGGAGGATCCACAGGGAATCAATTTTTTAGGAAATTCAATCGGAAGAGATATTGTGATTACCCACGAAGGAGAAAATATTGATAAATATATTGTTAACCATCTTTTTCAGCCTGATTTTGATAATTTTGCCGGCGGTAAAATTGTGTTTCCGATGAAAAATCTTGAAGATGGGAAACATCGGATAAGCGTTAAAGCATGGGATTTGCATAACAATTCAAGTGAAAGTGAAATCTGGTTTGAAATTAATCCACAGGCTAAATTGCAGATTTGGAATCTTCGAAATGCTCCAAATCCATTCAATAACTCAACGCAATTTCGTTTTGAGCACAACAAACCGGGTGAAACACTTGATGTCACAATTGATATTTTTAACCAGATGGGAGCAATGATTGGGAGTATGAAAAACCAGATGATTTCTTTTGGAAGTCAATCCATCCCTATAGAATTGACCTTAAATGATGCCGCTTTCAAATCACTTCCTCCAGGTTTCTATCTTTACCGTGTCAGTGTTTCAGATAGTTTTGGAAACAAAATACAACTTATCCAGAAAATGATTGTTATACGTAATCAATAATCTTGAAAAAGTATGTACAATAAACCAAAACATGTTTCGTTTAACCCTTTGGAATTTTCAATCTCATACCTACAATAATTATGAAAATTAAAGTCACTCTTTTGACTATCGTCTTTTTTACAACAGTTGTTAATTATGTTTTACCACAAACACCTAATTACCAGGAGTTGTCAGGTCGAAATCTTAATGTAATCACCACTTCAGTTCCTTTTTTGATGATTGCTCCCGATTCGAGAGCAGGTGCAATGGGTGATGCTGGTGTTTCCTCAGATCCTGATGTGTTTTCGATGCATTGGAATCCGGCAAAATATTCCTTTATCAAGAGTGATATGAGTGTTGGTTTGTCCTACAGTCCATGGCTGAGAAATCTGGTTCCCGACATGAATCTTGCTTACCTAGCATTTTCCAAAAGAATTAATGATGTTTCGGCATTTGCTTCCACATTGCGTTTTTTCACTTTGGGTGATATCCAGTTTACTGATATTAATGGCGGTGATCAGGGAACATACAGACCAAGTGAATGGGCGATAGATGCAACATATTCCCGTATGTTGACAGATCATCTTTCAGGAGCTGTTGCCGGACGTTTTATATACTCTAATCTTACTTTAGGACAGAACGTCGGTGGTGCTTCTACCTCTGCCGGTATTTCAGTAGCTGCCGACGTAGCTGTATACTGGGAAAAAGAAGTTGTATGGTTTAGCGATGTTGAAACAAGTTTCGCATGGGGAATCAATGTTTCCAATATTGGAAATAAATTAGGCTATAGCTCAGCAAGTATCAAAAAAGACTTTATTCCAACAAATCTTCGTTTCGGTCCAACACTTAATCTGGATATTGACGAGTATAACAGAATATCTTTTTCACTGGATGTAAACAAACTTTTGGTTCCTACACCACCAATTTATCTTCGCGATTCAATAACAGGTTTTCCAATCCTTATTCCTGGCACAGATAAGTACGAAATTTTGGCTGGAATAGACAATGATGTATCTGTAGTAGCCGGAATGTTGCAGTCTTTTTATGACGCACCAGATGGATTTGCTGAAGAAATGCGCGAGTTGTATTTCTCATTTGGAGCTGAATATTGGTACAACGAAGCTTTTGCAATACGTGGTGGAGCCTTTTATGAAGATAAATCAAAAGGTAATCGCAAATTTTTTACTTTGGGAGCAGCTTTGCGCTATAATGTTTTTGGGCTTGATTTTTCTTACCTTATTCCAATCGATTCACGAAACAACCCTCTTCAAAATACATTGCGTTTTGCGCTGACTTTCGATCTTGATGCAGCCTCAAGGGCCAAGAAATAAAGTTTCAGAAAATATGATTATTATAAAGGAGTCCATCAGGGCTCCTTTGTTGTTTCAGCTTGTGCCTGTTCAAAAAATGCATCAATAAAATTCATCAGATAAAGTTTTTCAGTTGCACGGGTGACCGCAGTGTAAAGCCATCGAAGATACGCTTTGTCTAATTGTTCTTCTTTATTGATGCCAGCCTCTAAAAACACAACCGGCCATTGTCCGCCCTGGGTTTTGTGACAGGTGAGGGCATAGGCAAATTTTACCTGAAGCGCATTGAAATAAGGGTTTTTTTTCATCATCGCATAGCGTTTTCGACGTGAAGGTTCTTCCAGATAGTCTTCTTCAATAGCAGAAGACAATTGCCTGAATACTGGTTCGGGGAGTGCCGGTCCATCAGTGGTGATTGTTTCGAGAATCAACTTTACTTCAAAAGCAGGATGTTCAGGATAGTCAATTAGTTTGACATCAGCATCAGCAAAATTGAAGCCGTACATTTCTTCAAATCGTTTGATTCTTGTAATTTCCAGAATGTCGCCGTTGGCAATAAAACCGCCTCCCTCATTGCTTTCAAGCCAGTAATAATTATTTTTTACAGCCATAAGCAGATCGCCTGAAGATATTTCTCCTTCCATGCCCAAAATGCGTTGCCTTATGGCTTGATTAAACATATTTGCTTTTTTGTTCGATCTGCAAACGACTACCGCTTTTGTGAAATCTCTGCTTCCAAAAGTGTCTTGCATCAATTCTTCAAGCTCATAACCATCAACTTTTGTAATGTCATTAAAACTGCCAAGATTTAGCAAAGGCATCTCAGCTTGGTTGGCAGCAAGCTTTTCGCGCAGTCTTGTCGCATTAAATAGTATGCCCGAATCCAATGCTTGTCTCATGACTTCGGTAAGCTCGAATGTGGCCGCAGTGATGGGGTAACTTGTTTTTAACATCTGCAGATTTAGCGCCGGGCTGATGTCAAGGCCTACAGGTGGAAGCTGAGCATGATCGCCAATCATCAAAATTCTGCAGTCTTCGCCTTCTGATACATATTGAATGAGGTCGTCCAGAAGATTTCGTCCACCGAAAAGACCACCATCTGATGTGGTATCAGCAATCATGGAAGCTTCATCAACAACAAACAAGGTGCGTTTTGATTTGTTTTGAGACAACACAATGCGATGACTTCCATCTGCTGTTTGTGTTTGCATGTATATCTTTCGGTGAATTGTATGGGCAATAAAACCACTGTATGAAGTGAGTACTTTTGCTGCTCTGCCTGTGGGTGCAAGCAAGATAAACCGCATTCTCAACAATGGTAAAACTTTCACTAGAGCAGAAACAAGTGAGGTTTTTCCTGTGCCGGCATAACCTTTTAGAAGATAAAATGGATTTGGTTTGTTGGAAAGCAGAAAAGCAGCTAGATGGGTCATCACATTACGTTGACCATCTGTCGGGATATGGCCGAAAGCATTTTCTAGCAGCTGAAACAGCTCTTTTCTTTCCATCAGAATGGGTATCCTATTCCGAAATTCCAGACAAATCTTTTTAGTCTTATATTATCAAACTGCCACCTGTCTGCCGGTAGTTCTGAAGGATCTCGCAAAGGAACTGCAGCATCAAGCCTGAAAACAAAAAATGATAAATCAAATCTGAAACCTATCCCGGCATCAATCGCAAAATCTTTATAGAATTTATCAAGCTTAAAAGCACCTCCGGGAAGATTTTCTATTTCTTTTAGTGTCCAGATGTTTCCTGCATCAAAAAACAATGCTCCTTTGAGATAATCATAGATTGGGAAGCGGTATTCGGCATTAAACTCAAGTTGAATGTCGCCGATTCGCTCAATATTAAGTGTGTCCTTGAATGTGCCGGGACCTAACTGTTTATATTGCCAACCCCGCATTCCATTTGCCCCTCCTGCAAAAAAGCTTCTTTCAAATGGCATTTCTGAAGAATTTCCATAAGGGACTGCCAATCCTACGAAAGTCCTGAACACAAGCCTGTTGTTTAGTGATAGTAAACGATAATACCTGAAATCATGGTCAACGCGCAAAAACT
>JAGXRB010000096.1 GCA_018336075.1 Bacteroidota bacterium | reverse complement strand
CGTGTTCAAACGGGATATTTGGAAAAAGTTTGTTCCACTCCTCTTCAATAAGGGGGACAACCGTTTTAGCGTCATCGGCGCTGTAGCGCACACACATAGTGTAATAGTTATTTGGACTGATAATCCAGGCTGCTGGCTCAATCTTGTGGTGAACTGAGTAATAATGATAATCGCTGATCACCCCAATCACAGTACGTTTGTTGATTGTATCCATTCCAAAAGGCCTGAATCGCATTCCGATAGGTTCTTCCCATCCAAAATAATTCACCGCAGCCTGATTGAGTATCACCGACTGTGTTTCATCATTTGGAAAATCCTTGCTGAAATTTCGGCCGGAAACAAAAGGGATTTCCATCAATGGAAAGAAATCTTCATCCACATAGCCAAAGCGCACCATTAAGCGGGTATTTGTGGTATCATCAACAGCAATAGTCGATTGATTTCCGGCTACACCATTGATGAAAGATGCAGCTGCAACAGATTGTATTCCTGCAATTTGCTGTAAAGCTGGTTTCAAAAGTGCTGCTTTCTGACTTTGGTTTCCTCCCTGAAGAAAAACACCAAGAACCTGTGTATAATTGTAGCCCAGATCTTTTTTCAATACGTAGTTGATTTGTCTGTTTGTTACAACGACGACAAAAATCAGAATGATAGCCACCGAAAACTGAAATACCACAAGCGCCCTGCTCAGCCATCCTCCAATACCTGAAGCTTGTCCGCGAGAGCCTTTCAACACATCAACGGCTTGATATCGACTCATAAAGAATGCCGGATAAATGCCTGACATAAAACTTATTAGCACCCAAAGAAGGAACAAACCTCCATTAAACAACAAATTGGAAGCGAATTGAATGCTTAATTCTGTGTCAAGAAGACGGTTAAATTCAGGCAGACTCACCTCGACCAATATCAACGCGAGAATGATTGACAGAAAGGTTATGATGATCGATTCGCCAAGGAATTGATAAATCAGATTGATCCGGTTGGCTCCAAGCACTTTTCTGACGCCAACTTCTTTTGCTCTTTTCACCGAGCGTGCAATGGCGAGATTGATGAAATTAATACATGCAATCACGATAATCAGAATTGCAATCACTATAAACACAAGAACCATCCTGTAGTCGCCTTGTTTGTGATTAATTTGAAATTTAATGTGTCCTGAATGCAAGTGAATATCTGATACAGGCTGAAGATACATTCTTGGGGGTTGTGAGAAGGCATTTTCTGTATAATACCTGTTTAAACCTTCATTTAGTTTTACAGTAACGTCTTCAAAGTTAGCGCCTTCACTAAGTTTTATATAAACTGGCATTGAGTTTGAACCCCAGTCTCTGAGCCATGGATAGCTGATGAGTGCCGATTCATAAGAAACAAGCATATCAAGCAGCAAGTGCGCATTTTGAGGTTGATCTTCCATTATTCCGGTTACTACATAACCAGTTTCATTGTTGAATTCAAGATTTTGACCCAAGGCCTTTTCGAGCTCGCCAAAATATTTTTTTGCAACAGTTTCGGAGAGAACAACTGATTTTGGATCTTTTAAAGCATCTTCAACGTTTCCCATTAGCAACCTGATCCCAAATAACCGAAACGCTGAAGGGTCTGTCCAAACAACGTTTTCCTGACTGAAAAATGAATCTCCAACACGTACCGGACGTGCTCCCCAATCCATAACACGTGCAGCATCAACCACTTCCGGAAGCTCTTCGAGCAAGGTTTCCGACAATGGCCCCATATTTACAGCTACATGCTGTTCGCCAACACCCTGAGCCATCTGAATCTGTACAACTCTGTGCCAGCTTCCAATGTCAGGTATGTGCTTGTCGAAACTGAAATGATACTGTATATACATCATTATGAGTAAGAAAGAAGCTATTCCTGCACTTAATCCAATCACATTGATGGCTGTATAGGAAAACTGTCTTATTAATCTTCGCAGTGCTATTTTTAAATAATTACGTATCATTTCTTGCTTGTTTATGTTTTAAAATGGCAACCCAAAATCCGGTTCCTGAACCTCCTAAATGTGGAATCAATGTTGAATTTCAAAAAGAGACTTCAGCATTATAAAATACTCTTTTTTATGTTTTCATTGATAATCTGACCGTCGAACAGCCTGATTACACGCTGACTGTATTCGGCGTCACGCTGCGAGTGTGTTACCATGATGATGGTTGTTCCATTTACATTTAAATCGTTAAGCAGGTTCATCACTTCCTCGCCATGTGCTGAGTCAAGATTACCTGTAGGCTCATCAGCAAGTATCAGCGCAGGTTTTGCAATCACAGCCCTGGCAACGGCCACGCGCTGCTGTTGTCCGCCCGAAAGCTGCAAAGGAAAATGTTTTGCACGATGGCCTATTTGCATCTGATTAAGCACTTCTTCAACTCTTATCCGACGTTCTTTTGAAGGCATGCCTAGATAGATGAGCGGCAATTCAACATTTTCAAATACTGTGAGCTCATCGATAAGATTGAAGTTTTGAAACACAAAACCAATATTGTGTTTACGCATACTTGCCCGTTGGCGTTCGGTGCTTTTGGACACATCTTTTCCAAGAAAGTAGTAGCTTCCACTGCTTGGATTGTCAAGCAAGCCAAGGATGTTGAGCAAGGTTGATTTTCCACAGCCTGAAGGCCCCATAATTGCAACAAACTCGCCTTTCAGGATTTCAAATGAAACCTGGTTTAAGGCCGTTGTTTCCACTTCGTCAGTGCGGAATATCTTCGAAAGTTTTTCTGATTTAATCATTTTATTAGGTTTTAGAGGGTTTTTATTATGTGTTTTAACTATTCATATCTTAAAGCTTCGGCAGGATTTACCCGCGCCACACGAAACACCTGACCGGTGATGGTAAGCTGCGAAATTAACATGCTGATCATCCCTGCAATGCCAAACACCCACCAATCGATGGCAATTTGATAAGGGAAGCCTTGCAGCCATTGATTAACCATATACCAGGCTATAGGACAAGCAATTATAAATGCCAGGGCAACAAGTTTTAGCATATTTAACGACAACATTAAATAGATACTTTCCAATCCGGCGCCATGAATTTTGCGGATGCACACTTCACGCCTTTTACGGTTGGCCATATATGCAGCCATGCCATAAAGTCCCAGGGCTGCAATAATGATGGAAAGAATTGAAAATAATACGAACACCCGCATTTGAACCCCCTGCTCCTGATAGAAGCTGGTAAATGCCTCCTCAACAAATCTATACTCGACAGGAAATTCTGGACTGAATGAAACCCAGCTTTCTTCAAAATGAGCCAGCGCGTCCTTCCTGATATTCGGATCAATTTTAAAACATAGTATGAATGACGACTCATCGCTGAGTGCAATCATAAGGGGGCCAACTGACTGACTGACATCATTAAAATGAAAATCCTCTGTAATACCAACAACCTTTAAAGCTCCCCGGTAAGTCGTCTGTTCGGTATGCCCCAATGGATCTTCCCATCCAAAATAAGCAGCAGCAGCACGATTGATTATTATCGACCCTGCTTCATCTGCAATTGAGTTGGAAAATTGCCTTCCTTCAGATATCGGCAGCTCAATCATTTGTAGAAATTCATATGTAGTTGGCAAAAAGGTATATTGCCTGGATTCGCCATCAACTTTAATGGACTCTTGCCATGTAATCCCTCCTGGAATGGCATTGGTATAGGCCACCGCGGTTATCCCGGGATGCTGCATCAGCTTTTCCTTGAATGCTGACTTTGCATTCTGTATGTCCGGACTTACCCGGGAATATACCATATTTTCAATATTGATTCCTAGAGATTTGCTGTTCATGAAATCAACTTGCTGATAAACAATAATTGTTGTGCTGATTAAAGTGATTGAAATCACAAACTGCAAAATGGTTAGTATACTCCTTAGGCTGGCCTTACCGCTTGTGCGGTCGCTGAAGCCTTTCAGCACCTCAACTGGTTTGAAAGCTGACAACAAATAGGCAGGAAACAAGCCTGCCAAAAGCCCCAACAAACTGGCGCCACCAATGAGGAGCAGAAGTGTGGCCGGGTAAAGAAAATCTATCATCAGGTCTTTCTGAAGCAATGCTCTCAGCGTTGGCAATGAAATCTCAACAAGCAGAAGGGCAATTAACATGGCTGCCAGACTAATCAATATGGCCTCGCTTGTGTATTGCACCACAAGGGCCGCTTTGCTGCTGCCAATCACTTTTCTTACGCCAGTTTCTTTGGCACGGTTGGTAGCGTTGGCCGTGGTGATATTAATAAAGTTGATCAAAGCCAGCATCATAATAATGAAGGCAACGACCAAAAACACATGCACCATGGTACGGTTTCCATGCGCAATACCCATTTCGTAGTCAATGCTTTGGTCAAAGTAAACGGCATCAATAGGTTGAAGCCAAAAAGCGGGTTCACCACTTTCAACCCAGCTTTGCCTTCCGGTTAAGTGGGCGTTGATGTCGGCAATGGCCTGCTGATGTGATGTACCTTCAGCCAGACGGAGGTAATAATTGAAATTCCAATGACCAACCCTTTTCAGAAAATCTTCCTGATTGGTCATGGCTGGAATGTCTTCAAAAATAGCCATGCCGTTGAAGGATAAATGCGAATGAATGATATCTTTAATTACTGCGGTAATGGTAAAAAGGTGTTTGTTGTTCGTCCTTATCACCTTGCCAATCGGGTCTTCGTCACCAAAAATAGTTGCCGCCATCGATTCCGTTAGCACCATCGAAAAGGGATTGGTCAATGCATCTGTTTCATTTCCCGCAACGAATTCATAATCCATGATGCTGAAAATTTCCGGATCGGTGAATATTATATCCTGCATATTGATGAGCTTCTCATTGTAGCGCACCGACATACGTTTTCCGTACATAATGTCTACCCTTGCTGAATGCTGTATAAATGAAAGATCGTTGAGGTCGTATTTGAGCGAAGGCGAATGCAAACCCCATTTGCCCTGCACCAGACGCACAACGGTTTCTCCGTCTTTGTGCTGCTTGTCGTAATTGTTCTCATGCATCACATAAAGCATAATCAGAATCACCGAAGTCATAGCAATACTTAATCCTGCCAGATTGATAACCGCATAAAGCGGATGGCGGAGGAGATAACGGTAGCCGGTGATTAAAGTATTTCTGAACATGCTATTGTATTGTTACGCTAAGTTTTTCAGGCACAAGCAACCAGTTTGTGTGACTGAAGGTTTTCGCTATAAGTATCTGATTTCAGGTGATTTTTGGTTAAATCAAAACAAAGATTCCAAATCCTGTCCTGAACCGGTTTATTCGCAGCATAAACAGGATACACCTGTGAACCCCAAATATGGGTGGGATTTGGATTTTCAGGACCTTTCTTCATGGATTTCAGCTTATGGTTGAATTGTTTTCCTGTTTTTTTTGCAAAATCATCCGAGGTACACAACTCAAAATAGTTATTGCCCATAAATTCGGCCGGCGGGAAAAATAGGTTCTGAATGATGGCAATGACACGCCAGCGGGGAGCAAATTTCTGCAAGGTTTCGTTTGACATTCGTGCTCCATTGATCTGCAATGAGTTCACTGTAATACCCAGCTCTTTGTATTCCTCAGCCATTTTAAAGCTAAGCATCAAAAAGGCCATTTTTGAATCTCTGTAGTTCGCATAAACACTGTGCTTGTAGCCTGCATCCGGATCGCCTGAGACATTGTCAAAATCAAGCTTCTTCTTTGGCGAGAAAAAATGTTTAATAATATTGCTCGATGCATTAAGCACACGTGGGTCATCAGATTTTTTCAACTCATTTTTCAATAATTCCGTAAGCAGAAATGGACCCACTACATTGGTAGCAAAGGTGATTTCAATACCATCAGGGCTCAACCGACGGCCTTCACCATGGTTGAAATATCCGGCATTATTAATCAGTATATCAAGTTTATCAAATCGTTCTTTGTAAGCAATGCAAAACTGGCTGATTGACGCAAATGATGACATATCAACTTGCATCAGGTGCACCGCTTTGTTATTGGAAGCAGCCACAATTTCCTGCAAGGCCTTTTCACCTTTTTCAAGGTTGCGGCATGCCATAACAACAGTGTAGCCAGCATAAGCGAAAATCTGCGCGGCAGCTTTGCCAATTCCTGAATTTGCTCCTGTAATTATAACAATTTTGTTTTTCATCTTTATAGCGCTATTTTGGATTGTTTAGGCAGTTGGCCATGAACAATGCGTTTGTATTTATATTTCTTAGCGGAAAATAATACGGTCTTTGTTGCCAAAATTATCATAGGAAGATATAATCACCTGCTCACCGGCTTCCAGACCTTCAATTAATTCATAGTGAAGGGTATTTTGTCTGTTGATGCGTATGTTGCGTTTTGTGGCAAAGCTTCCGGTAGGGTCAAGCACATAAATCCAGTTGCCGCCGGTCTGTTGGAAGAATCCTCCTCTGCGGATGATAAGTGCATCCGTTTCGCCGCTGAATTTGAGTCTGAGTTGCAATGTTTGTCCGCGCTTAATATGTGTAGGAAATTCTTCGCTGAACTCTAAATCCACTTGAAATGTGCCTGCAGTGACGTCGGTATAAATTTTCTGGATATTCAAAAGATAACTTTTTCCGCCAAACTCAAATTCTGCCTCCTGTCCGATACTAACGCGTGAAATGTACCGCTCATCAATGTTTGCACGAAGTTTAAAGTCGTCCGGAATATCTATTTGTCCAAGATGAACACCTGCAACGGCCGTTTGTCCAACCTGAATGCTGAAAGATGAAAGTTGTCCATCGGCAGGAGCTTTCACATAAAGATTGCCAAGGCTGGAGCGAAGAAGCTCAAGATTGTTGTAGAGTCGGTCCATCGACAAATCTATTTGTTTGTTGCGACTATGTGCAGAGATAGAATCAAGTTTTTGGAGCTGAAGACTGATTTCTAATTGTTTGCGTGCAAAACGATAGCTGCGTTCAGCTTCCTCAAATTCCATATCCGAAATAAGATTGTCTGCATACAACTGGCATTGTCTGTCAAAATTAATCTGAAGCGTTTCGAGTTGTTGCTGCACATTTACGAGCTCTCTTTGGCGCGTATATTTGTTTTGTTCCAACCCGATTTTTGTATTCTGAAGGTTGTTTATTGCTTCAAAAATCCGGGTTTCCTGCTCCATATAGCTTAACTCGAGATTGGTGTTTACAAGCTTCAGAATGACATCACCTTTTTTGAGCATTGCGCCATCTTCAACATATATTTCTTGTACATTGCCACCCATTATTGCATCAATAAATATGGTGGTACGTGGCAACACAACGCCATCAACAGGGATAAACTCCTGAAATTTGTCTTTCGACACTGTGGCTATAGTCACTTGATCGCGGTTCACATAAATCTTGCTGCTTTTGTCCCGAAAAATAAGCAGGTAAAGCACAAACAAAGCAAAAAGTCCCGTGAGACCTATAAATACTAATCTTTTGGGAGTCCATTTCTTCTTTTCAATCTTCCTGTCCATGAGGCTGAATTTTTTTAACAGATTTTAACCAAGATTGTGCCATGAACTGTATTGTTTTGTCTGTTAGCTTATTACGATACTTGTGATCTGCTGCACCCGAATGAACTGTTCACTTACGATCAGTTCTTGTACAATTGTGGACAGGGGTGGATGAATATTGTATCTCATAGGCATATTTAATAACCAAAAATTCAGTAAACAAATAAGACAAACCTTTGTGAACTTAGCGGCTCCCAAAGGACGGGACAGGTTTGTGGGATATAAATTATAATTTATCACCAAGACCACAAGGAGTGCAAAGTCATAGGTTTTAGCTGACACACTTCTGTTAAATTTTGGCAGCTAAGCCGGAAAATTTTATTTTGCTTAATTAGGCAAGTACAAGTTTTAAAAACCAAGTGAGGGTAGAAGCTCAACTAGGGCGGAAAAGATTGATTAGTAAACAATAATAAAGGAACAGGCCATTGAAATTACCTGTTCCTTTTTTATCTTAATATGCATAAAGGTGAACTATTTCATAAATATTTCGAACGCCAGCTCGTTTTCGCTCACCCAAGTACTTTTAGCTGTAATCCTTAGCGTTGCTTAACAAACTTGATATTTTGCAACCGACCGACATCCAAAAGGATAAAGCCATTCAATTGCCCTTGTCCGTCCCGCGTAAACTGCAACATACCCAGCTTGTCGGTCAAAAATTTATCTCCATTGATATGGCTTAGGATGGCTTGATCAAAACCAAGATATGTTTTGAAGGTATGGGGCACTTGCAAGCTAAGCTGTTCATCTTGATAAGTAATCCGGTAGTCCGCTTTGAGGTCTTCCTGAATATATAAGCCGGTAAAATCTGCAAGTTCGTTCGGTTGCAGTGGTTTCCGTTCGCCAACACGGACTGCCACGTAATCGCCACCCCCCTGATGCCATATCATTTCATCAACTGTTCCATCCGAAGCTACTGTAAAAGTGCATTGCGCATCAAAAGCCTTCAGGAAAAATTTGGTGTTGCTTTCGGCAAAAAGCTGAAAATTTGGTGCCCCGGGCAGTTTTAGCCAAAAAGTATCCTGCTCAAGGCTAAAGGTTAATTCCATGCCATCAGGCATTTGGAAAGTCCCTTCAAACGCATGAAGATTTTCATGATCAATATCAATGGCCACACGCGGTCTGGGCGTTTCTTCCACCATTTTGCCGGCAAGCATCAGCTCAGCAATGCCAAGTGATAGTCGTCTGGTTGCAATGTCTTCGTTGTTGAACATGGCGATTATCAACAAATCCTCATCCGGAAATAATATTAACTGGTTCCTGAAACCGGGCACGCCACCGCTATGTTCAACCATTTTGATGCCTTTGTGTTCGCGTACAAAAAAGCCATAGGTATAGTCAATACTATCACCATTGGCAAGGGTGTTGTATCGGTCAAATATGTTCAGTATCAATCTTTCGTTGCCAATGGTTGGCGAAAAAAAGTTTTTACCCCACTTGATCATATCTTGCAAACTGAGGAAAATATTTCCCGAACCATAATTGTAATCTTCCGTACTGCTGCAAGGTGCAAATTCTTCTTCCTCAACCTTATACCCAATGGCCATGTGCTCAACCGCTTTCCCAGCCCTATCGTTTACAAAGGCCGAATTCATTTGAAGCGGATCAAAAATATTTGCCTTCAAGAAGGACGCAAAATCCATTCTGCTGACTGTTTCCACAATGCGGGCCAGCAATGAGTAGCCAGCATTGGAGTAGGTAAATTGTGTGTTGGGTTCAAAATTCAACATCGGATAACTTGCAATAAGTGCTATCTCATCCTGCTGCGTCCAGGTCTCATCCAGCGATATACCAGCAAAAAGCCGCAATACATCGGTTGATGCAATTCCGCTGGTATGTTGCAGCAAATGCCTGACCGTTATATTGTAGCCAAAATCAGGTAAGTCAGGTAAATAGGTGCGAATGTCCTCATCAAGCTGCAATTTGCCTTCGTTTTCAAGCAGCAAAACGGCAAAAGCTGTAAATTGCTTTGCTACCGATGCAATATCGAAAAGAGTTTGCTCATCGACAGGCATTTTCTGCCCCAGATTCATCAGACCATAATTTTGCTGGTAAACAATTTCACCTTTTAAAATCACTCCAACAACCCCTCCCGGTGTGCCATCCTTTAGCTGCAAAGCTACGAGCGAATCAATTTGTTTTCCGATTTCCTTTTCATGAAAGCTTTGTGCTGAAGTTGCCAAAAACATGGCACTATAAACCAAGCATAGAATAACTGTTCTCATTTGTATTGTTTTAGTGAATAAATAAGGTCTATAATCAATATACCATTAAAACATCCTAATATTGCCATTACGAATGGGCGGTCTGAAGTTTTTGCACTTCCGGAATATGGCGTGCAAATAGTGTGATCTTTTAATGTTGTACTTCTGTTGAATTATTCACAATTTTATCCAACACTGTGCCACATAACAAAAGCTACTGTTTATTAGTATATTAAGTGTTTCTCATGCCCATCCTGTAACTTTAGCTGTTCATTTTCGTCCATTGAGTTGTACAAATGCGAACAGAAGTGTATTTTTACACCTGAAAAGAAAAACCAAACGAGATTTATCATGGAAAAAACCAATGCCCGAATTCTCATAGTTGACGATGATGCTGATGTTTTGCTTGCTGCAAGACTTTTTTTACGCCAGCACATCGAAATTGTGCACACAGAAAAGAACCCAGAAAATATTCCCGACCTGCTGCGAAATGAAAGCTATGACCTGATTTTGCTCGATATGAATTTTTCCCGCGATGCCACAAGCGGAAAAGAAGGCTTTCATTGGCTGAATAAAATCCTTGAGATTGATCCTGCAGCCGCCGTAATTCTTATCACCGGCTATGGCGACATTGAATTGGCTGTACAAGGCATAAAAGAAGGCGCTACCAACTTTTTGCTCAAACCCTGGGAAAACAAAAAATTGCTTGCAACAATCAATGCTACGATGGAAGTCCGAAAGTCGAAGGTCGAACTTCAGGATTTGCGGGGAAAGCAAAAAGTGCTCATAGCAGATCAGGATGCGGCTTACAGTAATATTATCGGAAGCAGTCCGGCCATGATGAGGGTACTCAATACAGTGAGTAAAGTTGCAAAAACAGATGCAAATGTTTTGATTTTAGGTGAAAACGGAACAGGAAAAGAAGTGATTGCACGCGCGATTCACCGCGCTTCCAAGAGGGCTGATGAGGTCTTTATCAGCGTTGATTTGGGCGCCATTACAGAAAGTTTGTTCGAAAGTGAGCTTTTTGGTTATAAAAAAGGTGCCTTTACTGACGCCAAAGAAGATCGCGCCGGTCGTTTTGAAACTGCAAGCAAGGGCACAATTTTTTTGGATGAAATTGGAAATCTTTCACAAAACCTGCAGTCGAAACTGCTGAGCGTTTTGCAAAGTCGCAAAGTTGTAAGGTTAGGCTCCAACAAAGAAATTCCGATTGATGTAAGGCTGATCTGCGCCACCAATATGCCTTTGTATCAAATGGTTAACGAAGGTAAGTTCAGACAGGATTTGCTTTATCGTATCAATACAGTCGAAATAAAGCTGCCTTCACTGCGCGAAAGAACCGAAGATATTGATGTGCTTGTAGAACATTTTTTGGATCAATACTGCAAGAAGTATAAAATTCAAAAGAAACGCCTTAATGCCAGCACGCTGAAAAGACTGCAAACACATCATTGGCCCGGCAATATCCGCGAGCTTCAACATGCGGTGGAACGCGCCGTTATTATGAGCGAAGGACATATGCTGGAACCGCACGATTTCTTCCTTTCAGATACACAGGAAAAGATGGAGGAGGAAACACTGCCTTCAAATATGAACCTCGAAGAAACAGAAAAAATGCTGGTTCGGAAGGTCGTCGAAAAACATGGCGGAAATATCAGTCGTGCCGCCAAAGAATTAGGACTGACAAGGGCATCGCTTTACCGCAGAATGGAAAAGTATGATTTATAAAAGATTTCGCCTGCAGATAGTCTCCAGAGTAATTTTGCTTGCCGTCACCCTGTTTGGCATCTCATGGCTTTATGATAAAGAGCAGTTTTTGGTCAGTCTTTTTATTCTGGCCTTGCTTGCCTTGCTCCAAACCATTTCCTTGATTTTTTATGCCGAGCGTACCAACAGACGATTGGCAAAGTTTTTCGAAAGCATCCGCCACGCCGACTTCACTTCCTCTCATGCCGAAAAAGGTCTTGGAAAAAGCTTTGACGACCTGAGTAAGGAGTTCAATCAGATTATTCAGGAATTCAAGAAAAACAGGTCGGAAAAAGAAGAGCATCTTAACTATCTGCTTACAGTTGTGCAGCACGTGAGTATTGGAATCATTGTTTTCAGGCACGATGGCAAAGTGGATGTATTCAACAATGCAATTAAGAAATTGCTCAAAGTGAATCATTTACGTTATATCTCAGAACTTTCGGCAGTGATGGAAGACTTGCCAGAACAGATGATGAAACTCAAAGCCGGAGACAAAAGTCTTATCAAGATTTTCATCGAAGGCGAAATTATTCAGCTTTCTATAAATACAACAGAATTCAAAATGCGCGGAGAAGCCTATGTTTTGGTCTCACTTCAAAATATCCATTCCGAACTTGAAGAGAAAGAAATTGAAAGCTGGCAAAGGCTCATTCGTGTGCTGACCCACGAAATCATGAATTCTATCACGCCGATTTCTTCCCTCGCAGCGACAATTCAGGAAATGCTCGTCGATCCGGAAACGGATAAAATCAATCTTTCCAAGCTTGAAGAGGAAGACCTCGAAAGCATTCACAGTGCTATGGCAACGATAGAAAGCCGCAGCAGGGGTTTGCTCAATTTCGTTGAAATCTACCGAAATCTTACACGTATTCCAAAACCCAATTTCAGACATTTCAGGGTGCAGGAACTTTTCGATCGTGCCCACGAATTGCTGAAACCAAAATTTGATCAACTTAAAATTCAATGTAACTGCAAAGTTTTTCCTGATGACCTGATGCTTCTGGCTGACCCGGATCTCATCGATCAGGTGGTTATAAACCTCATGCTTAATGCTATAGATGCCGTGAAGGAACAGCCTGAACCACGAATTTCAATTGTAGCTTCAACAAATCTGAACGACAGAATCACAATTGATTTTGCCGATAATGGGCATGGCATCAAACCTGATTTGATGGATAAAATTTTTATGCCATTTTTCACCAGCAAAAAAGAAGGTTCAGGCATTGGGCTAAGTCTTTCCAGACAAATTATGCAAATGCATAAAGGTGCCATTTCTTTCAAATCAAAAACCGGCGAAGGGACTGTCTTTACGTTGACTTTCTGAAATCAGCTGTTTCAATTTTTCTCTGGCTTAAAGAAAAATTTTAAGCTTATCGGGTAAGCAGAAAGAAAACTTATAATGAAAAAATAATGTTGAAATAGCTACAGAAAGTCAAAGTATTCATAGTTTTACAAAAAAACTGCTTTGCCATGCGTCAAATAATCTATTTGCTTTTACTGCAACTTTTTTTCGTCGGAGTTTCAGCCCAGTCGCTTCAAACTGCCACAGGTATTGTGTTTGAGGATATCAACAAAAACAATAGCTACGATCAGGGTGAACCTGTAATTCCTGATGTAGCTGTTTCCAACGGCACCGATGTCGTTCTTACGGATGAAAATGGACGTTACCGGATTGCTGTCGGAGAAGATGCCATCGTTTTTGTTATTAAACCGGGTAATTACAACTATCCGGTTTCAGCATTGAATCTGCCTCAGTTTTTTTACAACCATAAACCCAATGGATCACCTGAGTTGAAATTCGAAGGTGTTCCGCCAACAGGTCCTTTGCCTTCATCAATTGACTTTCCTCTGATTTCGAACGGCGGGGTTGATGATTTCAGTGTTTTAGTCTTTTCCGATCCACAACCTTATATCGAAGAGCATATTCA
>JAGXRB010000095.1 GCA_018336075.1 Bacteroidota bacterium | reverse complement strand
CGGGTGCACATGTAAAGCTTTCAGGCAGTTCAACAGCCAATCTCACTGACATTGACGGAAGTTTCAGCATGCTTGTTGCAGGGGCAGTTAGCTTGGAGGTTTCCTATATCGGTTATGACAGCAAAGTTGTGGATGTGTCTGAATATCAGACAGAGGTAAGAATTGAGCTTGCCGAAGGCATTGATCTGGGTGAAGTTGTTGTTACGGCTCTTGGCATCAAGCGTGCAGAAAGGTCGCTGGGCTATGCAATGCAAAATATTTCGGCTGGTGAAATTACAAAAACTGGCACAGGCAATCTGCTGAATGCCTTGCAAGGACAAGTCAGCGGGGTGCATGTTAGTCGCAGTGGTGGCGGTGCCGGACAGGGTTCGCAGATTTTTATCCGCGGCATCAGCTCACTTGATCCCGGTGCAGACAACCAGCCCCTCTTTGTAATAGATGGGGTACCGATTGATAACAGTACTCAGGAATCTTCAGGGCGATTGCGTGGTATGTCGAACAGGGCTATTGACATCAATCCCAACGATATTGAATCTGTTTCCGTTTTAAAAAGTGCACCAGCAACAGCACTTTATGGTGTCAGAGCGGCCAATGGCGCAGTAATCATTACTACAAAACAAGGTAAATCAGGTGAAGTACGCATTGATTATTCTGGCAGTGCAAGTTGGCAGGATGTGGTTAATTTCCCGGATTATCAAAATGTTTTTGGTCCGGGGTTTGGTTTTGTAAGTGACCCAAACGGCTTTTGGCCTGCATGGGGCGCAGCATACAGCACGACTCCGGAACTGACCTATTATAACAACTGGGAAAATGCAATGAGAACAGGATTCAGTGTTGATAACAGCCTGAGTGTTTCAGGAGGAAACGAAACGGCACGTTTTTATACTTCTTTGGCCAGTTCACTTAACAAAGGTGTAATTCCTAACAATAACTGGAACCGGACTTCACTAAGGGCTTCAGGGGAGCTGACGAAGGGAAAATTTACAATGACTTCGGGGGTCAGTTTTATCAATTCCGGTGGCAACCGTGTTCCTTTTGTCAATTTTATGGAGCGTCTTGCCTACTGGAATACCAGTTCAGATGTAACCGACTGGCGGTTTGAAGATGGCACCATGAAAGCAGATAACCTCTCAGGAAGGGGTTCGGGCAGAAATCCCATTTACGATGCTGAAACCAATACCTATGTGGATGATGTGAACCGTTTCATTGGAAGCATCAATGCAAGTTATAAGTTAAATGACTGGATAAGTGTAAATTATCTGGCAGGCATGGATATATACTCAGACCAAAGGACTGAGATCGAACCCGGTCCTCTTGGTCTGCAGAATGAATTTGTATGGAGTGAAGTTGGTGGTTTCAGAGAAGAGAACAGAATTAACAACAGAGACCTTACATCCAATTTATCTTTGTTTGTCCGTAAAAAGCTGAGCAATGAAATCATCGCATCCTTGCGGGTAGGAAACGATATTTTTGACAGGCAAAACGATCTTGTGAGGGCAAGAGGATCAGATTTTGTTACCGCTGGGTTTAGTCATTTCAGCAATGCGAGAAATGTTAGCATCGGTCAGAAATTTATGCAGAAAAGACTTGTCGGAATCTATGGCGACTTGAACCTGGATTGGAAAGATGTGGTTTATCTGAATGTTACAGGCCGTAATGATTGGACATCAACCCTTTCAGTTGACAACCGTTCTTTTTTCTATCCCTCTGTGAATATGGCTGTTATACTCAACGAAATTTTTCATTTACCTGCATGGCTTTCCTACACCAAACTCAGTCTTTCTTATGCTGAAGTTGGAAAAGACGCCCCGCCCTATGCCACACAACAGGTTTATTATTCACCGTCGATCTACCCTGTTGACGAATTTGTGGGATTTTCGGGCGGAAAAACCATTGCTTCGCCAGGGCTGAGACCAGAAAGAACAATTTCGAAAGAGATGGGCCTTGATCTTCGGTTTTTTAGAAACAAATACGGTCTTGTAGTCAATTTTTATCAGGCAAGAAGCAAAGACATGATTATCCCGGTTCCTGTTTCAAGTGCCACAGGTTCAGCGAATTTCATTACAAATGCAGGTGAAATAAAAAATCAGGGTGTTGAACTTACTTTGCGGGTAAATGTGATTGAAACAACAGCCTTTAAGTGGAATCTGATTTCGAATTTCACTTCAAACAGCAATAAAGTGATCAGCATAAGAGAAGGTGTTGACGCAATTTTTCTTGGAGATTTGTCTGCTTATCTTAACCGGCCGTTTATGCAACTTGTTCCGGGTCAATCGTATGGCGCCATATGGGGAACAAGCTACAAAAGATATGGTGCAGATCCGTCCTCAGTTGTTCTTGATAAAGATCTTCCTTTGCTCATCGGAGAAAATGGTTTCCCTGTTGTCGACAATAGTCCGAAAATTTTAGGAGATGCCCTCCCCGACCGCATCTGGAATGTGTATAATAATTTCAGTTACAAAAGCTGGGATATGTCTTTCAATATCGACTTTGTTTCCGGAATAGAAAAGTACAACAAGCTTGATCAATGGGATGCAGCTTTCGGGCATACCACAAAAACCCTGAACAGAACTGAGACCATTGTTTTTGAAGGACTTACAGCCGATGGAAAATCCAATACCAAAGCTGTTTATCTTGGCCAAGGCATCAGTCCGGTAGATGGCATCAATTATGGAGCCGGATACCATCGGGATTATTACAGACCTTCGGTGGAACAGAGTGTTCAGGATGCTTCCTATATCAAGCTCCGCAGCCTTTCGCTTGGATATTCACTTTCTGAAACCATGCTCAAACGTTTACCTTTCAGCGCTTTCAGAGCAAGTGTAACAATGGATAATATTATTTTATGGACACCATGGTCGCATTATGACCCGGAAGCATTTTCCAGTTCGGGCAGCAATCTTTTCGGATTGGTTGACCTGGCCTATCCGGGAACGCGCTCCATTGTTTTTTCGATTCAACTTTCAATGTAAATTCTCAAGAATTATGATACGCAACACAAAATTGCTTTTTACATTCCTTATTATATTCATAACACTCAACGCGTGCAAGGGTTTTCTGGACATCAATGAAGACCCCAACAACCCAACCGAGGTGCCGATTGATGGTCTGATGATCAATTCAGCATTTGAAACGGCACAAAACACATTCAGGGTTAGTTCGGTCAGCTCCTATTTTGTGCAGCATCTCGCCTCGCCCAATGCATCGAACAGCACTGATATTCATGCGGCCGTTTCCTATAATGCACTCTGGTCAGCGCTTTATTACAACCTGAACGACCTGAAGATTCTTACCGCCAAAGCAACAGAAAAGAATGCACCCCACTATGCCGGTCCGGCCAAAATTATGATGGCATACAACCTAAGTCTTTTGGTCAATGTGTTTGGCGATGTTCCGTATACACAGGCATTCACAGCGGGACTTCTTCAGCCGGAATACGACCTTTCAGAGGATTTGTACGATGAGATACTATCTTTAATCACCGAAGCGCTTGCAGCTCTTTCTGCCGAAAATTCCAGCATGGCTCCCTTGAACGACGATTTCTTTTTTGGCGGCAACAGAGATGCATGGAAAATGACGGCTTATGCATTGAAAGCAAGGATATTGAATCATCTCAGCAAGAAATCGGTTTATGATCCTGAAGCAATTTTGAGTGCTGTTGATCTGGCTTTTCAAAGCAATGCCGATGACTTCGAAATGGCCTGCTTCAGTAGTCCTGCAGAAGCCCAAAATCCCTGGTATCGCACTGCCTTACTCAATCAGGGGTTGAATCTGGGAGGATGGCTTTCAAAGCAGACCATGGATCAACTTAACGGCACCTATTTCGGCGTTGAAGACCCAAGAATCAGCCGTATCACTGATCCTGCCACCAATGAAAATTTTCCAGAATTCATGGGACAATATATCGGCACAAGGAATGGTGCCGGACGCGAATCTGCACCTGAGCAAGGTGTGAGGGCTGTGCTGAAACTAGGTTCCTGGTATGCAGCAAATCCGACACAGGTGCTGGAAATAATCACATTTTCCGAACTAAAGTTCATCGAGGCAGAAGCAGCATTGGTTTCAGGTGATAGAGCACGTGCCTATGCGGCCTATGAAAGCGGCATCCGGGCACAGATGGCAAAAATTGGTGTGACTCAAGAGGAAATTCAAGCCTATTGGGAAAACGCTGTTGTGTCAGTCGGTGCTGACGACCTTCGCATCAACGAAATCATGAAGGAAAAGTATATCGCTACTTTCCTCAACCCCGAAAGTTGGAATGATGCCCGAAGATTCAACTATAACTATCATGGTTTTCAGGCTCCACAAAACTCTGCCCTAGGCGGCGAAATGATCCGTCTGGCACGTTACCCCGACTCAGAGCTACAAAGAAACCAGTATAATGTGCCAGACAGAACTATGCTTGACAGGGTTTTCTGGGATGAGGAATGATAGGGTTGTAAAGTTTGTAAAGTGTTTGGATTTGGGGAAATTATCAAAAATCGCTGCCGCCATGGCGGGGTATAGGCTGATTGGAGAGCTACTTTTTCCGATGTTTTCATGGATAGCGAAAAAGATAAAATGTTCTTTCCTTGCATGATAGCGCTGAACTTTTTGCTTTAAAAGGAAATGTGAAATTATGCAATTAGGTTGGATTGTTCAGAAATAAAAAATGTCTTGGCCGGATGAAAACAATTTCTTCTAAAAATGGGTAAATGCTTTCTTTCGCAATTATTTTTTGAATAGCCTTGCTTTATGAAAATTCTGTGATTTATTTTGGATTAAATAATTGGATGGTATTTCAATAGTCATTTTATAACCTAAAAAGCTTAATGACCTTAAGCTTCTCTTTAGATTTGTTTTCATATAATTTGATTTTGGTTGATAAGATTGTATTTTTTGATGACAACTCAGGTAAAATTCATTTTCGAAAAAACAGATTGACTATCTATCATCCTTCAGGGGGTTTTATCACTCAAAAAACAAGTCCAAACGTATGGTTTATTAACCTAAATGTCAAGCTTTTTTTGATATTAAATGAGTCAGGTTCAAAGAGTTTTCAATTAAATATTTAAGTCTGAAATCAGATCGGTTTGAACTTCTGGTTACAATATGGTTAAGGGGTTTAATGTTGATTTATCAATCGGGGAAGGCCATTAAAATCTGTGTCACCTTTAGAGATTTATACCATTACAGCTATTGGATTCATCTATATTTCACTTTGGTATTATTTGTTGTTCCTGAATTTTGCGAAACCCATTGCGCCAATGCACCATTCGTCACAGACAGCTCAACCTGCACCATGATAATCTTTTTCATAATGATTGGATTATAGGTTTTAAAATACTTTAGTCCTTAATAATTTTCGCCGCCTTCGCATCATTCCCATATTGCAGGCGCAGGAGATACATGCCATTGGGTAGTTTGCTGATATCCACCCGCGTTTCGGATTGTGTGATTTGTTTTTTAAGCAACTTTTCGCCACACAGACATAGCTGGGAAAATGCAAGGGAGTGGCTATAGACCACTCCCAGGATGAAAACGTTAACTTTTTCATGGTGTTTTATTACCTTTTCACAAACCTCCCGACTTTCAACGCAGCATTTTGATCATTGGTAATCAACTTGATAAAATAGATTCCTGCCGGAAGTGCGTTTACATTGAATTCCATTTTCGGACCTGTTACCTGCTGACGCAGCAATTCCTTACCTGTTATTCCAATGATTGAAACATCGCCCATCATCTCGGTTGCCGCACCTGTTAGCTCTATTGTAATTATTCCGGAAGCAGGATTTGGATAAATATTTAAGGATAAATTGTTCGGTGACATTGGTTCAGCAACAGAAACCATCAGCACTTCATCGGCTCCGATTTCAGGAAAATTATTCATAGGGCGACCCTCCCCGTCAATATCATAAGTGGGACAGTTATAGATGTTTCCATTGATTAAAATGGATGCAATCCCTTTCTCTACCAACTGGCAGGTGTCGCTGAGATGGTAACCATCCTCCAGGAAAGTAGCGTGACAATTTACATTGCCTTCGCCCGGCCAAACAGCATCGCCTTCCACATCTGAGTAACGGACTTCGAGGGTGCTTCCTGTAGTATAAATGGATGTCCCCGTGGGGGCGGTATTGCCCCAGATAATGGAATTGATCACAACCGCATTTGCTGAAGTGGTGAACAATCCTCCACCATAATTTCCACTATTTCCTGTAATGGTGTTGTTAATTAAAACGGCCTGATGGGCTGCATTGTATCCAATACCTATTCCGCCTCCATGACTGCCATTGTTGTTTTGAATAGCATTATTCTGGAAAATGCCGTTGCCGTCGAAAATGCACAGTCCACCACCCAAACAATTGCCGCTTATGGACTTATTGCCTATAATCAAATTATTCTCAAATATGAAATCATCAACAGTTATTTCTTCCACCATTGCGCCCGCTCCATAGGTCCATCTGCCATTTGGAACTTCCGTTTCGTTATAGGAAATAACATTATTTGATACGTTTCCAGATATATTATAAAAAATATCCAATCCTCCACTTATCACAATATCCGTCATATCACTAAGAGAGACTGCTTTATTATGGGTTATCAAATTATTTCTGATATCTACCTTAATAGGCCCAAAGTTGCCTGAAATGCGACCTCCCCCTCCATCGCCACGAATTTTGCCTTTTGCTTCATTATAAGAAATTTTGTTCCCAATCATAATCAGGTTATACCAACATTCAATTCCACCGCCTAACGCCTGATTATTTATACTGATTGATTTATTATGGCGTATAATGTTTCCACGTAAAACTACCCATGGTTGAGGCACAAAAGGACCATTTGCACAAACTCCACCACCCGCAGTCCAGTCATTGTTGGTAATGGTATTATATTCTATATGGTTATTGAGCAGTTTTCCCCCTGATACAATAAAAACGCCTCCGCCAAATCTGGCATTACCAGCCTCCTCAATAAAAGTCCCGGTTCCACCTGTTATGGTAAACCCGCACAGAACTGAAGTAGTATCCTCCCCCGATTCAAAGGTGACCACCGAACCTTTATCAGGATCAAGCGGCTGGCTGCCATTGATAATGGTATTAGTAATATGATTAGTATCGCCATCCAAAATAAATTGACTGGCAACAACAAGGGGTTTTTTGCCCATAAAGTTGATATTTTCGAAATAAGTGCCCGGATCAACAAGAACAGTGTCCGTATTATCG
>JAGXRB010000094.1 GCA_018336075.1 Bacteroidota bacterium | reverse complement strand
GCCCCCAGCGAGGCCGCCCAGTAGCGGCCCAGGTAAACAAACATGCGTCGAAGTCCGGTCATGGGGTTCCTTGGGTAGTTTTTGGTCAATGATGGTCGAGCAGGGCGTGTTGGTCGACTGGCGAAGCCGTATCGAGACCGGCCCATATCGAGACCATATCCATCCTATTTTATCCCCCGCCGATGTAGATTTTGTGCGATTTGCATTAGAGAATTGTAAGTGTTTCACGGGAAAGCCGCAGGGGCGGCCCGCCATATGTTAGAAATCGTTCGGTTAATCCTGGTTTTCAAGCAAAAAAGCATCTAAATATGCCCGGAAGGGTCCGCCCTTGTGCACTAGATCACTTTTCTTTTTTGAGATTCGCAATTCCATCAGGCGGGTAACTTCTTTGGTTGACTAGATTTTCAAACTGCACAAATAACGGACTTGGTAATGAGTCCCAGCCGAACCAGCCTAATTCAGCAACTTCGTAATCCGCTGTAAGTTTTGGCTCGCCTGAAGCATAAGACCCGGCCATCCAAAATGTTATGTAGTGTTTTTCATTTGCTTCAAAAAAAAATCATTTGTAGCCGCGATAAATCGCACATCTTTTATTTCGATTCCAACTTCTTCTTGAGTCTCACGAATAGCACATTGTTCTGGCGTTTCACCAAAATCTAAATGTCCGCTGGATGCTGGGGTATCAGCCCGCTTTTCGCTGATGAGTTTTTCGGAAGCGCACAACGCCTTTTTTTGTTCCCTTGGCTTTATACATGGCTATATCGGCATTTTTGAAAAGAACGTCAGCCGTTTCTCCATCTGCGGGATAGATTGCAATACCGATACTGGCCCTTATCGAAAGCGTGGTCCCATTAAATTCGCAGGCTTCGGCAATCCGATTGATCATCTTCCCTGCAAGACGAGTCACGTCGGCTGCTTGCTTGACTTCGAACAACAGGCACACAAATTCGTCGCCTCCCCAGCGGCTGACCATGTCTTCATCGCGTAAAAAAGACTTTAAACGATTTGCCACTATCAACAGCACATGGTCGCCCAGGTCATGGCCATAAGAGTCGTTAATATTCTTGAATTTGTCGATGTCAATAAACAGGACGGCAAGTCCCCAACCGTGCCGTTTTGCCTGAAGCAAGCCTTGGTCGAGAGCCTGTTCAAAGGATACGCGGTTCGGAAGGCCGGTGAGCGCGTCCTGAAGCGCAACAAATTGCGCTTCTTCCGTTTTTACCTGGGCTTCTGACAAATCGTCGCGGGCTTCGGCCAGGTCGGTCTTCGTATCAGCCAGTTCGGTTTCAATGACTATTCTCTCAGCCAATTCTTTGGCAAGTCTGGCGTTAACCAGCTTCAAATCGACGGCTGCTTTCGCAACCTTCTGTTCAACATCTTCATTCTGAACGAGGGCCTGTTTAATAACCTGGGCAGGAACTTTTTCTTGCTGAAGAGCCTTATTTATCGATGTGAGTTCAGTGGCAGCATCTTTGACAGTTTCTTTGATTTTTTCATTTTTCTTAAGCACGCGCCCAAGCGAATCTTTTTTAGCGGATACCTTTTTTTTCAAATCTTTTGATTTCATCAGGTTCTCTCCTTCCGCAGCGCGGGCTGACGGTTTGCGTCAACGGCGGCGGGCGGGGATTCTGCTTGGGAGCAGAAAAAACTCGAAGCCTGCCTGCCCAGGCTGACAGGCCATAAAAAACGGTGAGTCTTGCGCTCACTAACCCAGCTTGCTGGCCTCACGCCTTCCGAGGCGTAGTCGCTGGCAGTTCATTTTCTGCGCCACAGCTCTTATCTGGCGCTCCATCTAGGGCGTTATTTCCGTGGAGCGAGCAGGAAGCTCCGTCGTTCCACGTTCTCCATTCTGCTCAATATCATCGATGAGCGCCTGCATCTCGGCTATTTCTCGGAACTGAGCCTCAATAATCTGATCCGCCAACTCGCGAACCCGTGGATCGCTAATACTCGCGTTTCGTGCATTGTTGATGGCAATTGAGTGGTGTGGGATCATCGACTTCATGAAGCCAACATCCCCGACCAAGGCCTGACTCCTATTCACGAACAACAGGATTATGCTGAGCAGTGCGGCCAAAACTAGAATTGCTATTTTAGTCCCCTTTCCTTTGTACATCGACCACATGAAAGATAACATCACGATGGTCATGACACACCCCATCACCAATGATGCGGTCAGCCGATTTACACTGAACGTTGCGTGGTCAAGTGAGTAGATGAGCTGATACATCAAGAAGAACATGATGAACGTTGAAGTCGCGATCATGGCCGCGAATCGGCCCCAGCTCATTCCCATCATCTGCTTTTGCTGTTCCATTTTTGTGCCTCCATAGGCTTGAATAAGCAATAAACGGTGATTCTCGCATAAATCAAAAAGTAGAAATTTCTTTTCCACTTCTGAAGGGGTAGGGAATGGCGATAACATTCTTACGCAGAATGTATATTCATCTTACGATAGAAACTCCTCGGTTTCATCCATCAACCGAGGAGTATTACCCTCCCCCAAGTGGCGGAGATCAACACTCTCCAGGCGATGGATGCGACCGAGGGCGTTCCTCGTATGATGGATTCATGGCTGGCATTTTGGCTTGAATTGACCGGGTATCGGAAGGTTGAAAACCAGATATTACCTATGGAAATGCAAAAATTTTCCGATTAAGTTTAATATTGAAAAAGAATGTGACTGGTGCGCCCAACCCGGGCTTCGGCCTTAGCCGTTAAAACGTTTTGGCCTGCTGCAACCAACTCCCAACAACAGCCCACTCGCCAGCCCGGACACGCAGACCATGTCCGCAATTGCATTGCCCGGCGGTTGCCTTCAAACCGACGATGACTTTTCAGGTCGAGGTAGGGACAGCCCTTGCAGGCTGCCCCCCTCACAGATCCGGACGAGCGGGTTTCCCGCATCCGGCTCTTGTCTCAGGTAGTAACGCCAATTCGTTGTTCAGGGAATGGGTGGCATATGCGAGGCAGTGGTGACCATCGAGTTGTCAAGCGGCGCATCCGCTCCCAGGTAACTTCGCCGTTTTGGCTGCGCTTGCTCAACGTTCGTTGCCAGATATTTTCTACCTGGTATCGAAAGTTACTCATCTGGCGTCCATTTCGGGGTACTCCATAGTACTGGTAGTGCCCAAGTAATACTTGCCTCAGCCATTGCCCTTGTTCAGGAATCGGGTCATGCATCCGCCGCTTTAATTCCTTCGTAACCTCTTTGAGTTTGGTTTGCATTCGCTTTCGCATGGTCTGCCGCAGCATAATGTACATGTTACGGTTGTTCCTTGTGCAGATATGGGTGAACCCAAGAAAGTTGAACGTTTCGGGTTTTCCCAACCCTCGCTCAGCACGGTCCTGTTCAGCGAAGCGGCCAAATTCTATCAACCGGGTTTTCTCTGCATGTAGCTCCAGATTGAACTTCTTCAGCCTGCCCGTCAATTCTTCTTTGAACCGCTCTGCTTCCCAGTCCTTTCCAAACCCAACCACGAAGTCATCCGCGTATCTGACGATGATGACCGTCCCTCTGGCTTGCCGTTTGCGCCATTGCTGCACCCATTGGTCTAACGCATAGTGCAGATAGATATTGGCGAGGATAGGTGAAATCAGGCCGCCTTGCGGTGCCCCTTCTTCACTCGCCTGCCATTTCCCATCTTCCATCACCCCCGCTTTTAGCCACTTCTTCACCAGTCGGATGATGCGTTTGTCCCCAATGCGATGCTCCAGGAACTTTACCATCCATTCGTGCGAGATGGTATCGTAAAACCCTTTAATGTCGGCATCCAGTACCCACTTCACGCCTTTTCGTTCTATTCCCACTTTCAATGCGTCCAGTGCGTCGTGCGCACTGCGCTTCGGGCGGAAACCATACGAAAAGCCCAGAAATTCCTCTTCCCAGATGGTCGAGAAGATTTTAGAAGTGACATATTGCACCAGCTTATCTTCCAACGCCGTCACTCCCAACGGTCTTTGCCGTCCATCTGCTTTCGGAATGTACACCCGCCTTACCGGTGTCGCCTGGTACGCTCCCTTTCGCAGCCGTTCAGACAGTTTGCCAAGATTAGTTTCCAGTTCCTGTCCATACTGCTCCCATGTCT